>CALBDW010000046.1 GCA_937927435.1 uncultured Bdellovibrionales bacterium | reverse complement strand
GTTGCACGCCGAATTGAAGGGCGGAACCGACGACTGAGCCCCAGGCCAGCGCGATCACGAGAAACTCTTGTCTCGAACGTTCACCGAACAGCAGGAGGGTCGCGATAAGGGCGATGTTCCAAAAGACCGGCGCTACGTACGAAAGGAAAAAGCGGCGATGGCTGTTGAGAATTCCCAGACACCAAGCGGAAAGAACCAGAAGGCCTACGCCCGGAAACAGGATGCGCACAATGCGGATCGTGAGTTCGCGGAGCTCGCCTTCAAAGCCCGGTGCGATCAGGTCGACAAGTACGTGTGAAAGGAGAACTCCGGCCAGAACCATGAGGGAGACGGCCAGAGCCAAGATGCTTCCCACGATGCCCGCCAAGCGTCGTGCGGTTTCGCTGTCGCCTTCGGCTCGTAGGCGCGTGTAGACAGGGATGAAAGAGGCCGAAAGGACACCTTCGCCGAAGAGATTCTGAAGAAAGTTCGGGATGCGCAAAGCGGCACGAAAGGCCCCGGCGGCCGGCGAGTTGCCGAGATAATGCGCGAAGACGGTCTCTCTCACGAGTCCGAGCACGCGGCTCATGAGAATTCCCAGGGTCACTAAATAGGACGCGGCCGATCTCGTGCTTTTTTGCGTCTCGTGAATATCGGAAGCTGCCGCTTGTCGCTGCATAGAGTCCTCTGGGTACAGCTTCCTCTTCGCCGAGGGGACCTGGCAAGCGACACGTTTGAGCGCATTGGTCTTAGGTCTGTCGCCAGCTTCGGTTTGAAGCGAGATAGACTCGCCTGGGTGAATTTTTTCGTCAGTCACTCTTGGAGGAGCGCCTGGGATCCTTGACGGCGGCGAATGGAGCGCCGTATATAAAGGCGCTTTCAACGGATAACGGAAGGGGAAACCTTTGACGGATCACTCGGACAAGCCCGGAGATATTCGCGTTTCATTGCACCCGTCGGCACGGCAGAGGTTGATGGATCTGCACAAGCAGCTTATGCGTTTGCATAAGGTTCTGCTAGACAGCGAACGCCGGAGCTATGAGGAAAAGCACGGAGCGATCCCTTCCTTATCCCAAGTCCTTAACCTGGTCATGCACGATCCCTGGTTCGAGTGGTTGCATCGGATTTCCGAAGGGATCATTCGTATCGACGAGATTCTCGAAAACAAGAACGCCACTTTGGACGACGCGAGCGAATGCTTGAGTTCGTTTCGTGCGCTTTTCCAGGGGCCGGAAGACTCCGAATTCATGATCCGTTATCGCGCGGCTTTGAAGCGCGATTCGGCGGCCGTCATGGCACATATTGAGGTTCAAAAACTTCTCGTAACAGATGCGTAAGGGCTTTTGTCTATGCTGACGGGTGAGCGCAAAGCGAAAGTCAGGGTTTTGGTTTCCAATACGCACAACCCTTGGTTCAACCTCGCCACGGAAGAGTGGATTTTCAACGATTTGGATCCGAATACGCAGACCCTGTTCTTGTGGCGGAACCAGGAGACGGTCGTCATCGGCCGCAGCCAGAACCCGTGGTCTGAATGCAATCTGGCGAAAATGGAGCAAGACGGGGTTCTTCTCGCTCGCCGGACGAGTGGTGGTGGGGCGGTCTTCCACGATCTGGGGAACACCTGCTTCACATTTCTGTCGCCGCGCGAAGGATACGACCGGTCGGTGAACAATGAAATCCTGCTCAACGCCTTAAAGCGTTTCGGGATCGAGGCGCAGGCTTCGGGCCGTAACGACATCGTTGTGATGGCTGATGACGGTCCCCGTAAAGTGAGCGGGAGCGCCTTCCGCGAAACGCGAGACCGGGCTTTCCATCACGGGACGTTTTTGATCCGCACGGATCTTACGCGGCTGGCGAATTATTTGACGCCGCACCCGAAGAAGATCGAGTCGAAGGGACGTGCATCGGTCCGTGCGCGAGTGATGAATCTCAGCGAAATCGCCGAGGACCTAGTTCACGACGTTCTCGCCAAAGCTCTCATCGAAGAGTTTTTCGAGAGGCATGGCGCCGAGTGTGAGATCGAAACGCTGGATCCGAATTACCTGCAAGGGCTTCCGGCGCTGCAGACATCGTTCGAAAAGTTCGCTTCGTGGGAATGGCGTTTCGGGCAGGCGCCCAAATTCCACTATCAGATGGCCGAGTACTTCGGCTGGGGCTTCGTCGAGGTCTACATCGACGCGGATAAGGGCCGGATCCAAAAAGCGCAGGTGTATTCGGATGTGCTTTTTCCGGATCTCATCGAAGCGTTCCAAGCTGCTTTGGGCGGAAAGAGTTTCAGCGGTGGCGGAATCAAAGAGGCGGCAAGCGAAACGTTGCAACAGCTCCCGCAGCACGAAGCGGAAATCAAAGATCTCGAACGCTGGCTCGCGGCCCAAACCGAAATCGCCTAACGGGTTTAGACTGACTTATTGTACGACGTGCCCGTCCTCGAATGGGGCGTCGTAAACATCAGGGGTCGATTCGTTCAGTTCAGCCGGGCTCATTCGACATTTGGAATACTTGGAGTAAAGAGCCATCGCTTTCATGGCGCCCGAGCGGTCGACAGCTGAAGCCGAGTAGCCGCGTAAGACCGCCCAATAAGTTCCCGTTTTGTCCCGCGAGTGTCTAGCAAGAAGCGTCTTCCGGTTTTTCATTTCATACGCTAAACGGGCAACAGCGCAACGGATGCTCGAATGCGGTGCCAGAAGATCGCGAGAGGTAACGTACACACCTGCGACCTGGCAGCCGGCCGGATCCATTTGAAAAAGGCCGAGAGCGCCGTAGGGGCTCTGTGCTTGCGGATTACAGCTGGATTCCGCGTCCGCCATCGAAGCCAAAATCCACAACCAGAAGAGTTGACGCTCGGACCGATTCATATAGGGGAAGGCCGGACAGAAACGAGTCATGTCCATTGGAACGTGTTCTTGGAAAATTTCCGGATATTCCTTCATCTTGGCTAACGCCGTACGTCCCCAAGGCCCGATTCTACCGTCTTTGTCGATGAATTGTTGGCAGCCTTTCGCGGATGTCGAAAGATTGTAGAGGTCGTAACCGGTCCTCCTGGCTTCGTCTTCTGGGAACTCGGGGTCGTATTCAAAGCCTTTTTCATCGTTGTAGCGGTCGAGTGCGTCGCGAAGTTCCCGAGCATTGCGAGCGTTGGCGATGTTCGGCGGTACGTACATGCTGTTGCTTATCTGAACGAGGCTGAACCCGAGCGGCCCGAGAAGAAATCCAGGGCTGAAACTCGAGGTGGGCGCCACATAGGCGTTCGTCACCGGTTGAATGACCGGGTTCACAGCCGGTGGGGCCACCATCGTAGCTGCGCAGTTGACCCCGACACACGTTCCGCTGGTCGCGGACACCGTTCCCGCATTCGCGGTACCCGCCGGCGCTTCAGCGCCGTCTGAAGCCGCGGGAAGGACGGGAGCCGCAGGAACTCCTGCGGTGTTGACCGGGCTCACAATTGGTCGTGCGCCAGCTGGGGTCCCGGGCGCGGCCGCTGACGGCGCAGGTGCTGCGGGCACGGCAGGTGGCGCAGCGGGCGTCGTTTGCGCGTTCGAGGCCCAAAAGGGAATGAAAGCGAGAAGAGCCCAAGACGAAGTACTCAGAATGATCTTCTTCAGCATATGGGACTTATCGACGTAAAATGACTCATTCTGAAGTGGTCCACGCAGAATTTGCTGACGGAACTGTCAAAAAGTTCGACGAAAGTCGAAAATAGGCCTTGAATTATGCTAGTTTAAAAATCGGTTCGGAGGACGCCTGGATTCGGAGGTTTATCGCATGGAAATCCTGAAGTACGGTCCGAAAGAAGGGAGTGTCGTCAATATCTCGTTGCACGGGTTTCCAGGCGTCCATTCCAAGCAAAACCGCGAGATCGCCGAAGTCGTTGCTCAAGTCACGGGGCACCGAACGGAAGTCTTTTTGTATTCCGGTTTAGGTGTGGCTCCCGGGACCTTTAGCTTCCGTAACTGTATCCGCGAGGTCGAATCGCGAATCGACGAGATTTTGAATGAGTCGACCGCCACGAAAATCCGTCTTATCGGTCACAGTTGGGGCGGATATCTGGCTTTAAGAATGGCGTGCATTTACGCGAGCCGACTGGAGAAATTAGTCCTGATGTCGCCTCTTTTGGAATTTCCCGGAGAGGAGGCGGCGCGCGAAGGGCTTAAAGCTTATCAACGCGACTATCCGTTTTTGAACCTTGGCGATATTGAAAAGCTTGCCCTTGAGCTCTCAACGGTTGCGAGCGAAAACTCGCCTTATGATCTCGTCGCGAGCCTTCCCAAAGAACTCGTTGTTCTTTTTCTTCAGGCCAAAAACGATGAGATCACGCCCGAAGCAAACGCTTTAAAGGCGCTTGAGTATTTCAAGCGCCCACCGGTTTTTGAGCTTGTCGAAACCGACCATTCCTTCGTTGAGAACCGCCCGCGGATCGCCCGGCGGATCGCCGAATTCCTGGCCGGTTCTTCTCTCAACACGACGGCCGGTTCGAACCTGTGACAGGTTTACCGTTGCCGCCGGTAATGGGCGGGAGCCCGATCGCCGGATAGCGTTTATTGATCAGCTGGCCGAGCGATTCCAAATGGAGGGCGTTTCCGTCTTTAAAGTAGCTCTTGAGCCCATCGATTTTGAGGGCCGACTCAAGCAACAGGCTTTCGACCACAGCGGGAGGAGCGTGATAGCCGCGGGACTCGAGAAGGCCGATGGCCAGGGCCGCCGCGCCTGCCGCCACTGGAACGGAAGCAGATGTGCCCGAGAACATCGAGTATGCGCTCGCGGATTCGGAAGAAGTCGTCAGAAGCAACGTGCTGCTGTCATACGTTCCCGGTGCGCTGAGCTTCACGTACGTGGTGCTGTAATTGGAGCCCGAGCTTTTTTGGAAATTGGCGGCTTGGTAGTTTCCGACGGAGATCAGGCCCTGAAAAAGCGGAGCGAGTCCGGCCGCCGAATACGAACTTCCGATAGAAGAGCCTTCATTGCCGGCGGCCGCGAGAACAACGGCGCCGTTTTGAATGGCGTATTCGATCGCTTGTTTGAAGTCCGCCGTTTGCCCGCTGTTGCCGCCAAGGCTGAGGTTGATCACCTTTGCGCCGTTATCGACGGCGTAACGGATGGCGTTGGCGAGCGAGGCTTGGCTGAAGCCTGCCGAAGTTCCCATCGCGTTCAGAGCCATGATTTTGGCATTGGGAGCGATTCCCGTGATACCGATGCGATTACCGGACGTTGCGGCGGCAAGTCCCGCCACACGTGTTCCATGAGCCCACTGCCAGGAGCCGTTCGCCGACGACTTCTGCGGGGAGGGGTCGGGAATGCGGCTTGCGAAGTTGTAACCGTAGTAATCGTCGACGTACCCGTTTTGGTCGTCGTCGATACCGTTACCGGGAATTTCGTCTTCATTGATCCAGAGGCGTTCGTGGAGGTCTTCGTGATCGAGGCGTACGCCCGAATCCACGATCGCGATAACGGTCGGAACTTTGATGCCGTTCTTGGGATCGAAGAAAATGTCGAAGGCTTCCGAGGTTCCGAGAGGTTGCAGGTGTTTCTGGTCCGGAACCTTCGGATCGTCGGGCAGAAACGCCGGAAGAGAAATGCCGGCGTCGGACTTCGGCAATTCGATTTCTCCGCTTTCGCTGATCATCTGTACGCAAGGATCGTTCTCCGCCATTTCTTCGAGTTCGGCGAAGGTGACAGCGTACGGAATCTCCCATTCGTATGAGCGCACGCCGCTTCGGGTGACGCCTTCGTAACGGTCAGGGATCGACGACGCGATGGCGCCGGGTTCCGTGCAGGCGTCGCGAAGAACGGCGACCACTTTCGTTCCGGCAGCTAGGCGCGGAGTTTGCCCTGATTCGGCCGCGACCCTTGCAAGCTCAGGTAGTTGAACTTTGTTTATAAACGGAGCTTCGCAGCTTCCGATACTGCTGGACCCGGAGTTATTACAGGCGCAGAGAAAGACGAGAGCCGAACTCAGGGCCAGTCGGGTTATCGATGAATTTACTTTAGCAGTCACTTCTACCCCCTCAAGTCGTTCATGGCCCTTGCAATCACGAACGGGCGCCACGTCCGCGTCGGGCCGATCATGGTGCTTACAAAATAAGCAGCGTTGGAGGTGTTCAAGAGACCACGAGAGAGGTGAAGTCTACGAGACCAGTTTTTAAAAAAATCGACCGATCTTAGTCGGGGAATACTCGATAAAGGTCGTGATTTAGGCTTTGCGATTGGACGTAAGGCTCGTCGAGGAAGTCCGGTCGCCGGTACTGGTCCGGTTTTTCCGATTGATCCGGTATGGGGCCCCGGCTGGGTGCGCAGGGCGGATGAGCGGCCGAGTTTTGTAGGTTCGCACATCGACTTTTCACGTGGTCGTCATGCACGAAAGTCGCGTGCTGGAGATGATAGGGATCCGACCCTTTTCTTTTTTGCGAACCGATGGACGGAAAAATGAGGATCGCACAGGTCTCACCTTTGTATGAGAGTGTGCCCCCAAGGCTTTACGGGGGCACGGAGCGCGTTGTTTACAACCTCGCCGAAGAACTTTGTCGCATGGGACATGAGGTCACGCTTTTCGCGAGCGGCGATTCGGTCTCGTCGGCGGAGCTGGTGCCGGGGTTTAGTGAGGCGCTACGCCTCGGACAAGTGAAGGAAACGATCGCGCCCCACATCTATATGTTCGAGCGCGTGAAAGCCTTGGCCGAAAATTTCGACATCATTCATTTTCACACGGAATACTTGCATTTCGGCATTGTCAGGGATCTTCCGGTTCCCGTCGTGACGACGATGCACGGCCGGCTGGATTTACCCGAATATGCCGATCTCTTTCGTGAGTTCAGGGATACGCCGCTTGTTTCGATTTCCTTAAACCAAAGGAGGCCGCTTCCCGCACAGAACTGGGTCGGGAATGTTTATCATGGTCTACCCCTAAATCTCATTCCTTTCTATCCCAAGCCGGAAGGTTATCTGGCATTTCTCGGAAGAATCAGTCCCGAAAAAGGTGTGGAAGACGCGATTGAAATCGCGCGCAAAACCGGTCTTAAACTCCAAATCGCCGCCAAAATAGACGAAAGCGAGAAGAATTACGCCAAATCTCTTGAGGCGCAGTTGAGTTCACCCTGGGTGGAGTTCATCGGCGAGATCAGCGACCGCGAAAAGCCGGACTTTCTCGGCGGCGCTTCGGCGCTGCTGTTCCCGATCCGCTGGCCCGAGCCCTTCGGCATCGTCATGATCGAAGCGCTAGCGGCCGGAACACCTGTGATTGCTTATGGAGCGGGATCGGTTCCCGAAGTGATTCGGAATGAAGAAACCGGTTTCATCGTCAATTCGGTCGATGAAGCCTGCGAAGCCGTCGACGCCATTCTTTACCGTCGCGCGATTTCGCGACGGGTTTGCCGGCGCGATTTCGAGTCCCGTTTCTCGTCAAGGCGTATGGCGAAAGACTATCTCGACGTGTACCGCCGAGTGATCGCTCAAAAATCGCAACAGCCGCACGCTTCGCCGGCGGTCGCGGCGCGATTGGATTGGCGGGGAGGGATGAATGAAGTCGGTTCCCCGTGACGTCATTGAAGTGGCGGACCAGTATTACGTCCTCGCCACCTCTGTGCTCGCGGATCGTGAAACGCGGGTGCTCAAACAGGGCGAAACGTTCGGCATCTTTGATTCTTATGGGGACGTGCGGCCCGTCACGCATGCGGAAGCCGGTATCTATCATCGCGGAACTCGCTATCTTTCGCGATTCGAGCTTCTCATGGGGGAGGAAAAACGTCCGCTTCTTTTGAACTCCATTTTGAGGGATGATAACGGTTTACTGAAAGTCGACATGACCAATCATGATATCGACCCCGAAGGTCCCGTGTTCATTCCAAAGGGGACTCTGCATATCCATCGCGAAAAATTCCTTCTTGATTCGCGGTGCTTTGAACGGATCAATATCGTTAATTACGGAAGCGAAGATCTCGAAACAACACTCTCGTTTCGGATCGGAGCTGACTTTAAAGATATTTTTGAAGTGCGGGGAACGAAACGCGTTCAACACGGTGTCATCCAGCCGTTGCGTTGCGAAGGCGATTCCGCTGTTTTCGTTTATCTGGGACTCGACAAGGTCCGGAGAATCACGACGCTTAAAGTCAAGGGCCAAAAGTTCGTTCAAGACGGGAACACTCTGCGGCTCGCGGTCAAAATCCCTGCACGAGGCCGCTATGTCCTCGATACGGAGATTTGGTTTCACGAAGAGGGAGAATCGCCTCAACACATTGAGTACGAGCGGGCCATCGCGCGTGTGCGCACCGATCACGCCGCCGGTCGACGCAATTTCTGCACGATCGTTTCGTCGAACGAACAATTCGACGCTTGGATCCGCCGTTCGGCCGACGATCTCGTGATGTTAACGACCGTGATGGGGCAAGGCGAGCTCTACCCCTATGCCGGGATTCCGTGGTTCTGCACACCGTTCGGGCGGGACGGCCTCGTTACAGCCTTGGAGTGCTTGTGGGCCAACCCGCATCTGGCTGAAGGGGTTTTGAGGTTTCTCGCCCGTACGCAGGCGAAAGCGCACGTCCCGGAGCGCGACGCGACTCCAGGAAAAATTCTCCACGAGATGCGTCTCGGAGAAATGGCGGCGCTGAAAGAAATTCCGTTCGGGTGTTACTACGGTAGCGTCGATTCGACACCGCTTTTCCTTATTCTCGCCGGTGCCTACCATCGGCGTACGAACGACCTGAAGCTTCTGAAAGATCTTTGGCCGAATTACGAACTCGCGATCAAGTGGCTTTATGAATACGGTGATCTCGACGGCGACGGTTTTATTGAATACCAGAGGGAAAGCCCGGTGGGTCTCGTCCAGCAAGGCTGGAAGGACTCATTCGATTCCGTTTTTCACGCGGATGGTTCGGACGCCGCTGGTCCGATCGCTTTGTGCGAGGTTCAAGGTTACGCGTATCTGGCCAGGCTCGAGGGCGCTGAACTCGCCGAGGTGATGGGAAAACGCGAACTTGCAGAACGGCTGCGGAAAGACGCCGAGGAGTTGCGCGAGCGATTTGATCGCGTGTTTTGGCTTGAGGACCTTGGAACCTACGCGCTCGCGCTCGACGGAGAAAAACGTCCTTGTCGGGTGAAGAGTTCGAACGCAGGGCAATGCCTGTTTACGGGGATTGTGAAGCCTGAACGTGCGAAAACGCTTGTGGCGACTCTCATGCAGCCGGACAGCTTTTCCGGTTGGGGCATCCGTACGATCGCGACCGACGCCGCTCGCTACAATCCGATGTCCTATCACAATGGTACTGTTTGGCCGCATGACGTGGCGCTGATCGCCTGGGGGATGGCGAAGTACGGATTCGCCGACGAGGTCGAGCGTCTCTTCAGCGGTTTACGGAAAGCCGTCAACTATATGGAACTCATGCGGATGCCGGAAGTTTTCTGCGGATTTAAGCGCCGAGAAGGCGAGGCGCCGACACTCTATCCACACGCATGCGCGCCCCAGGCGTGGGCCGCTGGAAGCGTTTATTTGCTGGTGCAGGCGCTCTTGGGGCTTGATATCAACATGGTGAAAAAGAAAGTGCGGTTCACGTATCCGCGGTTGCCGGATTACATCGAGACCCTGAAAATCGCTGGTCTTGAACTCGGTGATCAGACGATGGACCTCGTCGTGCAAAACTACCACAGCGACGTGAGTGTCCAGATCTCCCGGCGCGCCGCCGGGATTTCTGTTTCCGTCGAGAAATGACATGCGCTCAGCTGATCAGCTTCCTCATTTGCCAGAGCAGGTGGCTTAAGTACGCGCGCCGATCTTCGCCCGTGGCGACCATGAGGAGCTTTGTGATCTTCAAATCCTGCGGGTCGGAGAAGAGGATGATGAGAAGCTCCTGGATGAAATTCGTGTTCAGTGTCACGTAGTTGTCGGTGCCGATCCCGAGAACGACACCTTTCTTTTCCCACCAAGAGAAAGGATGGTCCTTGAAATCTTCGACCGCGTTCGTCAGGCGGTTATTGCTCGAAGGCAGCGAAACGAGAGAGACACCTTTATCGATCATCCGGTTGAGCACGTCGTGCTGGTAGATCTCGACTTCGCGGGCCGTATGAAACTTCGCTTTCGTGAAGAGCCGGACCTCCTCCTCGTTCAGCTGCTCGCCGTTGATCAATTTGTCGCGGACGTGAAGGCTGTGGTCCATCCAGTCCATTTCCATCACTTCGTTGTATTCTTGTGAGCCGGGACGGATGGGTTCGCCGCGGCGGTTCCACTTGAGCACGCGTTGGTAAAGTGAGTGGAAGTAGAAGTTCGGGTTGATGCCGAGAGAAAGGCCGTGTTCGAGTGTGTCGATCCGCCAGATGTTCATGGCGTTATCGACGGCCTGAATACCGCGTCTTAATGTCTTCCAGATTTCGCCGTGGTGGCTGCGCAGCCGGAAGCCACGGTACTGGAGCTTGCGGAAGCCGTACTTCATGTCCATGAAGTGCGACTTGCGGTAGAGTTCGGATTCGTTACCGACCGTGTCCACTTCGACCATGTAAGGCGCAAGTTGCGGGTGTTTGTCGATGAGCTCGAGGATGGTGTCGACCTGCGCGAGAAAATGTTCCTTCTTCGACGGATATTTTTTCGGGTCGTAAGCGGCGGCTTCTTTGCGGAAGCTGGGGGAGAGAATGAAATCCCAGCTCGGAACCTCGCGTTTGAAATCCATAAAGCCTTCATAAAGGCCGAGAACCACATCTTCTTCGGTGAGGCTTTCAAGTCCGGGCACTTGCTCGGCTTCGTCGGCGGAAGCGCGCGAGAGCGTGAACTTCAACCGGATAAAGCCGACGTTGTACTTGTGGTAAAGCTCTTTCGCCATGTGGTAAGCGGCGTCGCGATGCGCTTGGCGGTTCACGAGCAAAAGTTTCGGCAGCATGAGGATGCTGAGATAGCGGCTGAAGCGTTCGTCGGCCTTGAGCTTGATCAACCGGTCGATGTCCTCAACACTTTTGATCGGCAAGCTGTCGGGGCCGTAGATCGATTTGATCTTCTGCTCATAAACGGCCTTATTGGGGCCCTCAAGTAGCGCCATGAGGCGCGGATAAATGAACTCCGCCGAAAGCGCGCCGGTCAGATGCGTGTGTTCGTCCCGGTAGGGGAGCGGGAAGTTCTTAAAGAACAGGAAAAGCGCCTGCGCCATCGGATGCTGCAGCAGGGTGTCCATTTCGATCTGGTCGGCTTGGAATTGGAAGAGCAGGTTCCGGAACTCGATGGTGAGTTTTTGTACCAGATGGTTCTGCCGCACGCGGTCCGAATTCGCCATCAGTTCGAGTGTGTCGGAAAGATTGATGCCGTTGGTTTCGGAGATGATTTCGACCAGGGCTTTGAAGAGTTCGTCGATCAGTGAGCTGCTTTTGGCAAGGCGCACGTTTATTACTCCGTTCTTACATGGAAAAACACATTTATTGTCTCAATTCGCGCAGAAAATTCGAAATACAATAGGATGCGGGCTGGACTATAGTCCTTATGAGACGGATTGACCAGGAGTGAATGCCATGACCGACACCAATCCGACCGTCAGGGAGTTTATGACGCCTTTTCCGCACACGATCGGGATCGATCAGAGCTTGGCCAAAGCCGAAAAAATGATGCTTGAACACGGGGTGCAGCACCTGCCGGTGCTGGCCGGGGGAAAACTGGTCGGCATTCTGTCGGACCGTGATATCAAGCTGGTCGAATCGTTCCGGGATGTCGATCCGGAGAAGACAATGGTTGCCGAAGCTTTTACGCCGGATCCTTACGTTGTTTCACCCAATGATTTTTTGGCAGAGGTTTGCCGCGAAATGGAGGCGCATCACTACGGAAGCGCTCTTGTTTGCGAAGGTGAGAAGCTGGTCGGCATCTTCACTTGGATCGATGCGCTTCGAGCGCTGAACCAGGTGCTGGCAGGCCCGGTAACGGCGTGAACATGCCCTCGGTGCATCGGTTGAGGTCTCTTTAACCACTCGCGCGAAATTGTCTCGTTCTGAGACGCGGTGATCGAAATCGGAGCCAAGTGTCTTGGCTTTGGTTTCGGAAACCCGTTTCTTATCCGATAATAAAGAGAGTATGACTCCAGAGTGTCGCAAGAGTCTCAAAAAGAAAGCGATGGCCTCCTGTTTCGTCTTGGTGACTGGTCTCTTGCTGATCTTGTTCCAGAACTTCGAGCGAGTCTCCTTAAAGGGATTAAAGCCGAGGTTTACAGTTGCTGAGGCACGAATCGTCAACCCTTATGACGGGTCAATCGATGTGCGCGAACTCGCCCCGCCGCGGCCGCGCGAGTGGGAGGAGCGCGATGCCGCTTTGTCCGCAGGACAAGTTGACCAGCCTGCGATGACCGGGGAGGAATGGCTCAGACAACAGGCTCATCGACTGACGGGCGGAGCCGATGAGAAACTCGTGCGGCAACTCAATCGTGGTTTAAATCGATTGATGTATTTCGAATCGCAGGATGAAGCAGGTGAAGCGGGTAGCCCTCAACGCGTGACTCAAACTCCTGAGCCGAGCGAAGTTAAGCGCGAAGCCGGCTGGTCGGTTCTTATGCCGAAGTCCATGAAGTTTACCTCTATCAACCGGCTGGAAATGGATTTCGGTCATGACACTCATGTGACGTGTTCCTTTGAAGGATCCAATGTCCGTTGGGACCTCGTGCGTCCGATTAACAGTCATTGGGATATGAACTTGCGACATGACTCGCAGGATGCGAGAAGCTCCCTTCTCTTGAACTACAGTTGGTGAAACCAACCGCATTCCTAAACAAAAAAGCCATTAGTGACGCCACTTGGTTTGATGCGCCGGCGCTATTAACTCGGAGCGTTGCGCACTTTTTTCTTGCGTACAAATAGGGCCGTATTACGTTTTTGTCGAGTGGCATCGTGTATTTACCGCTGTCGAGGGGGTGGCGGCGGGAAGTGACGGTGCGAGCCACTTGACGATTCGCAGGGACGGGGATTCTTCGGAGGGGGGCTAGGATGCTCGTGCGTGGAACTTCCATTATGCGCTCGGTTCACAAAACCGTGGGTGCAGTTCTGGGGCTTTCGTTGCTTCTTGGCGCGACAGCCGACGCCAAACCGTTAAATTCAATCAGCGATTTTGAAGTGTACGAACGGCTCAAGCAGTTGCAACACATGCCTTGGGCCGGAAAAGCCGTGGAACGATCGAACGGCTGGTTCTCCGGGTGTCGCAAAAGCACGATCACGTTGACGGTAGATGACCCGTTGACGATGGAGTCGCGGGATTTCGAATTTGTCATGATCCGGCCTGATTCGAAACGGCCTGTGCCTGTGGCGATGGTCGTTCCGACGATGGAAGGCGTGACGGCAGTCGAACGCACCATCACGGCTAACCTCTGCGCGATGAACATCGCTTCGATCGTGACGGATGTGAACCAAAACACCGTGCCGGAGGTCATTCCGTTTTGGGGTTTTGAAGATCTCAACAACCGCCGTGCGATCCTCGCGGTTCGAACGCTGATCGATTATATCGAAGCGACTCCGTATTTTGATCGGCGGAAGATCGTCATGATCGGATCGAGCTTGGGAGGAATCACGACCTCCTTCTTGGCCGGTGTCGAGACGGAGCGGATTAATTCCTTCGTGATCGTTGTCGGGGGCGGGAACCTTCCGTACACGATCGCCTACACCGATAACGACAGGCTCTCGGAACTCCGCGATCTGCGGATGGCGGCTGAAGGCTGGACTGACCTCGAACAATATGAAGATAAGCTTCGCGAGACCATGAAGTTCGATCCTCTTTATTTCACGCGCTTCGCTCATCGGGAAAAGCTCTTCATGGTACTTTCGAAGGCAGATACAACGGTGCCCACGCTCGTGCAGGAAGACTTGTTCAGGGCGTTCGGTTCACCGAAGCACACGTACTTCAACGTGGGCCACGTGCCGACTGTGATCGGGGTGGCGTTCTTCTACTTCGATTACGTTGCCGATTTTCTTTCACAGCGGCTCAATGTTCCTGCTTTCAGAAAACGCGGTCCACAACCGGTGCCCGAGATCGGCCGCTTGCCGGTGCCGCTTCCTCAGTTTCAGAATTGATTTTCTCCGACCGAAACCAAGGGGTGCGAGATTACAAGAGACTGAGTTCTCGCGCCTCTGGGTCGGGATTTTGCCACCATCCGTTGAACGATGCGTTCACGCGTTCGATGAGCTGCGATTTTCCGTCGTCTGAGGCGCGGAAAATGATCTGATTCGTCGGTGTTTCACGAATGACCACCCCGGCTGGTCGGATATGGCCGAAGCCCGGTAGCGACTCGTGCATGACCTTTAGTTTCGCATAAAACAAGGCGGCGATCAGTTCCGTCGTCGGGTCTCCCGGGAAGGGAAGGCCGCGGAAGCCCGGGATGTGTTCCTTGAGCGCCGGCAAAATCGGGTCTTGATAGTGGTGCATGAAGCTATGATCGACTGTTCCTTGAATGAAGCGTTTCCAGTTAGTCTTGAGTCGCGAAAACTCCATGACCATGTCGTTTTGCCGGTCTAATGAGTTTTCACCGGCCTCGAAAAGCGCCTTGGCGTACCACGTGTGGCCGTGGGGAGTCGCGCACGCTTGGGAGCAGCTGCCAGTGAATCGATGGGCGGCTTCAAAGCGGTAGGTGAAACTCAATTCGTAGAGACCGGTTTCTCTCATAGTTCAATCTCGCAGTATACGGACTGACCGCGGGTTTCCTCGACGCCAACCGTGAGGGAGTCAAGGCGCGGCTCAAGGCCCTCGTTGGTCTTGAGCGCGGCGGCTAGGTTCTCCGCCAAAAGGCGCGCCAGTTCTTCGGACGTGACGTTCACAGTTGGTAAAACAAGCGCGTCTTCTTGAGGGAATTCATATTTTTTCTTTCCGAAACTGACCACGAAGGAGTCGTCCTTGGCTTCGATCTTGAGATAGGGGGAGCGGCCGGGCAAAAGGACGCGCTCGTCCCACGCTTCCGTGAGCTTTCTTACCAAGGGTTTCACGTCGTTAAAGTCGAACGCCATGCCAAGGACCGGATCGAGCGCCTTCAGGCCGATTTCGACTGAAACATAATAATTATGGCCGTGAAGGCGTTCGGCTTCGCTCGGACCGAAAAGAGTGAAGTGCGAGCAGCTGAACTTGAAGTTTTCTTTTTCGAGTCGGACCCGGAACGGCATGCGTCCTGGACCTACCAGCGACGGCTCGGTTTGGCAACCTCGGTGGGCTTTCCAGCGGCCTGACCAGACCGGCCGCGGGTCCGAATTAGGGCGGGAGGTCGTAAGTTTTTCAAGCCGGCAGCCGATAACTTGGTATCGTAGAACCCAGGGGAAAAGGAGCCATGAAAAACGGAATTTTGGTTCGGGTAGTGGGTCAAAGCACGTTGGCAACGGTTTTGGTTTTCTCTCTTGGCGCTTGTACGCCGTCGCAAGAGCGCGGGCTTCAGGAAATTGAAAGAATGGCGAAAAATGCCGCCGAAGCGGAGGCCGCTGAAGAAGCTTTAGCTGGTCAAAAGAGTGTTGCGACAGCCGCGAAGAAAAGTTCCGCGCGCCAGCCGGCGTCGGCTCGAGGCGTTTACGTCGTGCAAATCGGTGCCTTCAGGGTGAAGGAGAATGCCGAGCGCCTGCACGAGAAGCTCGCAAGTTCAGGGTTTGCTGTTGAAATGCGGACGCTCGAACACTCGAAGAACGGAACTTTGCACTTGGTGCGGTCCGCTCCCATCGAGAGCAAATCGGAGGCGGAGGCGAAAGCTCTTGAGCTCAAAGAAAAATTCGCCGGCCTGGAAACACAGGTTCTGCGTCTCCCGGTCTCTCTCTAAAGCTTAGAGGGCGATGGGGCCCATTCTCAGCGCTATGGGAAAGGTCACGGCTCTTTCGGTCTTTGGATGCCCCCAAGCTTTTTCAAAGTCGGATTTCAACGATAGAACGGGGTCTTGCCCCGTTTTTTTTATGCAGTTTTTCACCGCAGACCATGTTCCCAGGTAGTTGAGCCATTTTTCGAGGGTCATGGGCACGGAGATCGTGAGTTTGACTTTTTCTTCCCGCTCAAACGGTAAGTCGATGCCCTCGTAGCCTTGTTCAATCCAGCGGCGCTCGGGTTCCCAGTGGCCTGCCAAGAGATCACTATAGAGACGGTCGGCCACCAGATCGACCTCTGGGGTGATGCGCGCGACGGAGTAGCACCAGACGGCAAGCCACGCGCGCGGTTTTGCGACCCTTTTGACCTCGCGGCTAAAACGCGGGAAATCGAACCAATGCAGTGCTTGGGCGGCTGTGATGAGGTCTACCGAGTCGTCTGCAATTTCCGTTTTTTCCGCCGGCCAGGGGCGATATTCGATGCGGGGATGGGGAGTTGCGTTCTTAAGCTGGTCTTCACTCGGGTCGGTCGCGATCACACGTTCGAACCGCTCGGCTAGACCGAGGGCCGCTTGGCCGTTGCCGGTGCCGCAATCCCACGCGAGACGGCGTTCTCGGCAATTTTTCGTAATGAGATCGAAGAGCTCTTCCGGGTAACGCGGTCTGTAAGCCGCATAATCGCTGGCGTGGCCCGAGAACAGGTCTTTAAAGCGGGGCATTCGACGCTCCTTACCTTAGTCCTGGTAAAAAGTTCGGTCGCACGGCCAAGGCCGTTGGCGTGCCGATTTTCGAATGGACGACGGCCCGGGCGTTGCGCTTTTATTGCAGGTATGGCGACACGATCCATTCCTGTCACGCTCGTCTCCGGCTTTGCCGGAGTCGGGAAATCGGTGTTGGTTGAGAACTTAAAGCGCGCGCTTGAAATCCGCCGTCCATCGTTCATTTACAACGACGGCTATTCCGATCTTATCGAGAAAGTCGAAAACGCAATAGACATGGAGGGAGCCGACCTAATCGTGGTCGAGAATATGTGCCTCCTTGAGCCCTACTCGGTGGCCGATCTTCTCGCCGGCGGTGACGACCGGCGCCCGCCGCCGAAGAATATCCGGCTTGATACCATGGTGACGGTCGTGGACGCGTCGACTTTGGTTTCGGATCTTTTGGGTTCGAAAGATGTCATCGAAGTCGTTCCGGACGCCGACCCGGAAGATGACCGTACCGTCGCGGAAGTCATGATCGAACAGATCGAATTCGCGGACGTTCTGGTTTTAAACAAAATGGATGTAGTTAACCGCCTGGAGTTGCGTCGGGCGGAGGCGCTGCTTGAACGGCTCAATCCGCGGGCGAAAATTCTGCCCGCGATTTTCGGGCGGGTTCCGTCCCAAGAAATTATCGAAACGAGGCTGTTTGATTTCGAGAATACGGACGAAGGCGCGGGATGGCTCGCGGAACTCGACGGCTTATTCAGCGATTCGGTCGATTCGGAGGGCGTCTCCAGCTTCACGTATATCGAGCGCCGCCCTTTTCATCCGTTCCGGTTCAATGAGTTGCTCGGTGACTTTCATGTGAAAGGCTTGGTGCGGGCGAAAGGCAGCATTTGGGTGGCAAGCCGTCACAATGAGATCGGTATTTGGTCGTACGCCGGTGGCGCCTCTTTGCTGAACTACGGCGGCGCTTGGTTTGCTGCGACACCCGCGCGCGATTGGCCGACCGATGAGCGAGAGAGAGCCGAGATCATGAGCGAATGGGTTCCGCCCTTTGGTGATCGGCGTCAAGAAATCGCCTTCATCGGGATCGACATGGACGAACAAGAAATCCGTGAGCGGCTCGATGAATGCCTGCTCACGAGCCGCGAGATGCGTGACGGCCCGGACGCGTGGTTTTCGATGCCCGACCCGCTGCCTGACTGGCACGTGAGCGAAAATACCTGAGATCTTTTTCGGCGCTTACATCGTTTCGAAGAGGGAAGGGGCTTTCTCCCCCGCTCTTCTCACAGCTTCAATAGCGAAGCCGCCGATAATGTCCTGCAAGAGGGCTGTGTTCACCATTTGGTCGCCGAGCTCGATTGTGAGAACCGGGATCTGATGATCGCGCCACATGAAACGCCCGAGACTTCCGGGGAAGTTGCCGAGCGCCCGCCACGGCAGTTCGCCGTACTTGGGGAAGGCGACCTTTGGTCCGTCGAAGTCGAGAACCCGATAAGGCGTGTGCACGGAAACGATGAAGTCCGGTTTGAAGTCTTTGATGTGGGCGATCGCACATTTTGTTTCCGGTTCGCTCGCGGCGGATTCGCCTGGGAAGCGGCGCGGATCGCTTTTGGCTTTCGTCTTCCAGTACTCAATGGCGAGCTCATTCCAATCTTTTGTGGGGAAGTTGCGATTGAGGTCGACGCCATTGGCGTTTCCGCGGGTTTTTCTGTTCAGTCCGTCAGGATTGAGGAGCGGCACGACCCGCCAGCTATTGCGGGCACCGGAAATTGTTTTCAATCGTTCCTCCCACTCCAGGGCGAGTTCACCCGCCAGCGGTTCATCCCCGTGAATCATTCCAAACACCAGAATGCGTTTGCCACTCGGGTTCTGGCTGATCGATTCGGTGTGGAAAATCGGCCTCTTTTCGACCGATTCGCAAACGGGCAGGCGCTTCACATCGTTGCAGAAAGCGCTCAGTCGGGCTCGGTGGGGCGGCCGGACGATTTCATGAACCGCCTGAACGCAAAGTTCTTTCTCTGACTCGTTCGCGGCGGCCCGGTTCAAGTCAAATACAACGACAACCGCTCCGATCAGAAGCGGGACCTTCAGGATGAAATTCATAGAACTCTCTTTGCGTGGTACTTCCCCCAATGAGACTTTATTTTCCGGCAAACGTAAAGGGCTAAACACTTGGAATTAGGGCAATACCGGGTCGGAGGCGGGGAGGTGAGCGTCGCTTGAGCGGGCAAAGCGGAAGGCTGGGTAAGACCTGCAAATGACTTGCAGGAGCCGCGAAGAAAGGGCAGTATGTTGCGCTGCAATTTAAACGAAGGGATCCTTGCAATGACGAGCGGACATCGCGATCACGCCCACCATTCTCACAGTGACGATGCGTTCGGCGTGCGGAATCTGGCGGATCGCTTGGGGATCTGTCTTTCCGCGCTTTGTATTTTGCATTGCCTGGCGGTTCCCGTCGCTATCGCTCTCATCCCGGCTCTGCAGACTTTCGTGGATCATGATTGGTTCCATGTTGCGCTGGTTGTGATCTTGCCAGTCCTGGCCGTTATGGCTTTTATTCCCGGATTTAGAAAGCATCGCGATAAGCGAGTGTTTTATTGGGCTTTGCCGGGAATGGCGCTCGTGATGTTGACTCTTTGGTTTCATGAGTCTCATGCGATGCAGGCTCTCTTTTCGATTCCGGGCAGCTTGTGTTTAATTCGCGCACACTGGATCAACCGCCATCTCTGCGTGTGTTGCCAATCTGGCCACGGTCGACCCGTAAAATCCCTTGCCGAGATTTCCTAGGCCCTATAGAAAATAGGTTTATGTCGACGATTTTGCAATCCGTCCGCAGGTTCATTCGCTGGCTCGTGTTGCTGCTTGTTCTGGTCGCAGCCGGATGGCTTGTTATTGAATACTACAGCTTCATCTTCTCGAAGAAAGTTCGGGGAGTTGTCGTAGACGTTGAGCGAGTGGTGGAGCCCACGGCGCTGATCGGACGCGGTTTGCCGGCGGAGCAGGTGTTCTCTTACGCGATCATGCTCCGAACCGAGGACGGCACGATTTATTCCTCAAGCTCGGAAGACCGGCAGTGGGCGGTGGTGAAAAAGGATTACTGCGTGGAGGCTCGTCTTTATCCCTATCCACCGTGGGATTTGGAAAAAGCCAACACCTACCACAATGCTCGTTTGTTGAAGGTTGTCGACTGCTCGCAAATGAATTTCCATGCGGGCGATATGCCGAAGGCTTTTCCGACGCCCACGCCTGAGGCGACGCCTATGGAGTCGGCTTCAGAATAACCGACGTTTCGCCTTGAGCGGGCCGCAGCCCGCTCCCTGGATCTCGCGCAAACAATAGGCGAGTTTCGAAATCAATTCTTCAGTCGTCCGCAATTTGCTCCGGAACTCGAAAACGATGCGCATGGTTTCTTTGTGGTCCGCGATCGCTTGCAGGAGTCGGCGTGTTCGAGTCGGAACCGCGGGGGTTCGGTTGTTAAACGTCGGCACGGGAAGATGACTTTGGTCGTGTTTTGGCAGTGCAAGAAGTAGCATAGGCTCGCCATGAGTTTGCCATAATCGTGTCTTTCGAGGAACCTGCCGGGGGTTATGATTCGACGTAGGTCTAGTTTGACCGCGTCACCGATGTCTCGGTTTAAGACGCTTCCAGATTATTATAGGACGTTCGTCTGGCTTTTATAAATAAACGCCATTGATAATCTGCGATTTTTGAGCTCCGTGGTACTGGTGCTCAATGGGAGCGCATAACGCGGCGAAATTGTACCCATTGGGCTTGAGCTCGCGCTCGTGCGTATGGGCCCCGTCGCTGAACAGGTAGCGGTGAACTTTCGATTCAGTTCCTCAGAGCTCTGTTGCGGAGGGCCTCATGATTTTAAAATTCAAAGTTCTGTCGGCTCTTGTGTGTGCGTTTTTCGTGTTTTTGTCTTTTCGTGCTTTATCGACGACTGGTCTGATGAACGGCGGCACGGGGTATCTGATCGATCATGGTGATAACGCCGTAATCGACAAGCACGAAATAAAGAAGAAGGTCACAAATAACCACGCTTCAGGACGCGCGATTTTTGTGCCTTTGAATACTTCAACCGAGTGGTCGAGCTTCATTTCGAATCCTCCGCCCGGAGTGACGATTGAGGATGTCGCGGAAGCTGTGGTTCAGGTTGTCGCCGGTTACAGGCATACCTGTGCGCTATCAGAGACTGGCCGTGTTCGCTGCTGGGGAGAGAGTGGCTCTGGCCGACTCC
>CALBDW010000045.1 GCA_937927435.1 uncultured Bdellovibrionales bacterium | reverse complement strand
CCGATTGCCAAGGTGTAGGCGAGAGCGACCGCGGTGGAGCGAGCCGCTTCGTTCTGATCCGTTTTTGCCGATTTCCATGGCGCGGAAGAGTGAAAAAACTCATTACCGGCTTGGGCAAGGGCAAGGAGCTCGTGCTGCGCTTTCAAGAACTGGAAGCTATCCATGTAATCCTGGTATCGATTCCGGTATTCTTGAATTTTCTCGATTTGTGCTTCGATAGCGGCGCCGGTAAAGTGGTCGCCTGAGATTCCGTCCGGCCAATTCTTCTTGGCGAATGTGAGTGTTCGGTGAACCAGGTTACCGATCTTATTGGCGAATTCCGCGTACGTTGTTTTGAAGGTCTCAGTTGAAAAATTCGTATCGTTCGTTTCGGGGATGATCGAGCAAAGATAGAACCGCAGCGCGTCCGTACCGACCAGATCAATGGCCTTTTCCGTATCGAGGTACCAGCCGGCTGACTTTGAAAACTGCCGCCCGTCGAGATTGACGAAGTGATTGGCGGGAAGCTCCGTCGGAGTGTTTGTACGGCCAGAACCGAGAATCATGCACGGCCAGATCACGGCGTGGAAGACGACGTTGTCTTTACCGATGAAATGGGTGATCTCGACGTTATCGGCTTTCCACCAATCGTTGAGATAATGCTCCTTGCTGCCCGTGCGTTTTAAAAATTCTTTTAAATTACTAACGTAGCCGATCGGGGCGTCAAACCAAACGTAGAAGCGTTTTCCGCTGGCATCGGGAAGGGGAACCGGAATGCCCCAGTTGAGATCTCGGCTGATCGCACGATCGACCAAACCTTGCTCGAGAAGACCGTTGACGAATCCGATGACCATCGGTCGCCAATGCTTTCGCGTTGCGAACCACTCGCGGAATGTTTTTTCCATCTTTGAGAGGAGAAGATAGTAGTGCTCGGTTTCGCGGATTTCGAGGTTTGTGCTGCCACTGATTTTGCTGCGCGGATTAATAAGTTTGGTGGCATCGATCCATTCCCCGCAATTGGGGCACTCGTCGCCGCGAGCCGAGTCGTAACCGCAGACATAACATGTGCCCTCGACATATCGGTCCGGGAGAAATTTCTGGTCGTCGACGCTGAAAAGTTGTTTCTCGGATTTCTTTCCGATCAAACCTGCGGCGTTTAAGGCGCGGAACCATTCGACGACTTCCTCTGCGTGATACGGCTCCGAGGTCTTTCCGAAAAAGTCGAACTCGATTTGAAGCCGCGAAAATAACTTTAAGTGAGCCTGATGCCAGAAATCGACATATTCCTTATAGGACAGGTTTTGTTTTTCGGCGGAAATCATAATAGCGACCCCGTGCTCGTCGGAGCCGCAAATATGAACGACACGATGACCTTGAAGAGTGCGATGCCGGCGGTAGATATCAGCCGGTAGGTAAACACCCGCAAGGTGACCGAAGTGAAGGGGGCCGTTCGCGTAGGGCAATGCCGATGTGATCAAGAACTTTCTGCTGCTGGTGTCGTTCGCCACGATGAAACCGCCTTTCTGGCTCTCCGATTAACGATGCCCATAGAGCCTGGTACTCAGAATATGCGAACCGGGAGGCGAAAGGGAAGAACTACAAACGTGATCAATCGATTGTGTCGCTTTCCTTGACAATGTCGATACACTTTTGGGCGGCGACGAAAATTGTCATGGTAACCAGTCTTATAAACGCGCTAAACCCTTAAATTGCGGGGTGAACCA
>CALBDW010000044.1 GCA_937927435.1 uncultured Bdellovibrionales bacterium | reverse complement strand
GTTTTCCGGATCTTGTTCAGGTGACGGATCGGGATCCGCGGTGAGCCAATTGTTCGGATCATCCGGTATGCGTCCCTCATTCGCGCGGGCTCCGCTTTCCAGGATTTGCGAGAATTCCTGGTCGGGTGGAGCCGTGGCGTCGTCATCGGTTCCTTGAAGTTCGTTGAGGTCGATCGGTGAGAGAGGGCTGGGATCGACCCGGACTTTGCGCATACCGGGATCGTTTCGCCGATCGTGATCCGGTGGAGAAGGATTCTCCAACACGGGTTTTTGCTGGTTCCGACGTTCATTTTCGTTCGCTGGCATGTGGAGGCTCCCTTTTAAACAGGTCTTGATTGATCAAGAGTTCGTTCCGGACGTCTTTGACTCCGCTCAAGTTTTCGATTGAGAACTCGGCGAGCCTTTTTTGCGCGCGGTTTTCAACGGCACCGCGAAGAACAACCACGCCGTCGGTTACGGAAATTTCCATTTCGCTGGCATCGATCAGCGGGTGTCGTTCGAGAACTTCGCAAACGTCCTCTTTGATTCGTTCGTCGGAGCGCCGATAACCCTTCGGCCCCCGCCCGGCGTAGTTGACGGGTGCAAGGGCCATGTCGAATCCGAAATCGTTGGTCATGGAGCGACTGTACGTCGGACGAAGCCCCTGAACTCTCCAGTACGGCATTTCGAATTCGGTATGAGCGGGGACATAATCGTGATCGAGAGTAGAGGAGTATCCTCCGATGTCCCGGCCATTAGAACTTCGGCGCTCAAAACGCTCCCGATAGGCTCCGCGCCATCCCGATTCCCGTTCCATTTCGCCACGCTCAATATCGCGTTCGCGATTGGAAAATCGGTAAGAATCATAATCGCGATCAGTGCGCGGTCCGTGCCCGCGGTCGTCATAATAGCGCCGTTCCGAATCGTTTCTATTATTCGCCATAAAAGAAGCTCCTCACTCACGAGCTGATGGATAGGTCGAGGGGCAAGTTAGCATTGCGGTGAGCTTTGGTGTTTTTAGAAAACTTGAAGGGATTGTGGCTTTGCTCGCGCCCGGATCAATGGCGAGCGCCCAAGTTTCCTGAGACCCGTTGTCGTTTTCGACGATTCGCATTAGAGTTTTTAAAGGAGTCCATATGGCGCGACATCATGAAAACCCACAGGGATGGGGTGGTTTGGCAGATCGCCGGAAATTGAAGGGTCGATTGGTCAATCTGCGGGCACAGCTCCGCTTCTCACTCCTCATCGGCAGTGTATCATTTGTGGTCTTGGCGGTCTTTATGGCGGTTACCTCCTTGGCGCTCGATCGGGCCGTTGGATACCTTGAGCTTACGCATGGGCTACAGCCTGGGCTTGCGGCTGTTCTTCGGCGCTCCTTTACCGACGCGCTCATGATCGCGATGGTGCTGGCGATCTTACTTGTCGGAATCGCGATGCTTTTCGGGCTGCTCTGGAGCCATCGGGTCTACGGGCCGCTCATCCCCCTTACGCGCCATATTCAGGAACTTAAAAGCGGTAACTTTGCTTCCCGGGTTAATCTCAGAAGGAGTGACGAGCTGTGCGAACTTCAGAGCGCATTGAATGACCTGGCCGAGTCATTGGAAGCCCGGTACGGCTCATCCGGGGCGGGGGCAGGCGGGACATCCACGTCGAATTCGTGATGACAGACCGTCAAACTTTATTATATACGGGGATCCTATCCAGTCGTTTCGAAGTTCCGGCGTTCCTGCTGAGAACCTCCGAACTTTTCCAATTTCCGTTGGGCCGATGTAGCTCAGCTGGTAGAGCAACGCATTCGTAATGCGTGGGTCGCTGGTTCGAATCCAGTCATCGGCTCCAGATTTGGATCTCCGCACTTAACAGGGGCAGTCGAACTTTTCCTAAGCGCAAGCGTTT
>CALBDW010000043.1 GCA_937927435.1 uncultured Bdellovibrionales bacterium | reverse complement strand
ACAAGCTTCTGGATCAGTCGACGCGAGAAATCGTTGAAACGGCTCGCCGGACAGGTGCTCGTGTGGCAGGTCCTATTCCGTTGCCGACGCGGATTAACAGATATACGGTTCTTCGTTCGCCTCACGTGGACAAGAAGTCTCGTGAGCAATTTGAAATCCGGACTCATAAGAGAATGCTGGATATTTTGGAGCCGACTCAGCAAACAGTGGATCAGCTCATGAAGCTCGATCTTTCGGCTGGCGTCGACGTGGAGATCAAACTGTCTGTTGTTTGAGGGAGCAGGTGAATCATGACGGAAAATAATCAAGCTGGCGGCGTCGCCGACCAGTCCCCCGGTACCGGAGGTGCCGAGGGAGAATCGATGGCAACCGCTGGCGCTCAACAGAGCGTTAAGTTGAAAGGAATCTATGCTCACAAAATGGGGATGTCTTCGGTGTGGACCGAAGACGGCGAGGCTGTCGCCGTGACCATCCTCAAGATGGAGCCGTGGATCGTCTCCCAAGTGAAGACGAAAGAGAAAGATGGCTATACGGCTGTCCAAATCGCATCCCGTCCGAAGAAGGCTTCCAACTCCACGAAGCCTGAAATTGGCCATCTCAAAAAAGCCGGCTTTGAGTTCGGCGCTCATTTCGTAAAAGAAATTCGCCAAGACAATGTTGACGGCATCACGGTCGGTAGCCGTGTTTCGATCGAGAGCCTTGCGAAAGGCGATGTCGTTCGTGTGACCGCAACCTCCAAGGGTAAGGGCTTCCAAGGTTCTGTTCGTCGTTGGGGCTTCGGTGGTGGTCCGGCATCGCACGGTTCGAAATTCCACCGTCAACCCGGTTCGAGCGGTAACAGAACTTGGCCCGGTCGTATCATGCCCGGCAAGAAGTTTCCGGGTCACATGGGTGCTGAAACCGTTACGATCCGTAATGTGCGCGTGATCGATGTTCTTCCGAACGAAGGCATTGTTGTGGTGAAGGGTCCGGTTCCGGGCGCTCGCAACACGCTCGTGAAACTTATGAAAGAGTAAGAAAATGGCAAAAGTCGCAGTTTTCGATTGGGATAAAAATAAAGTCGGTGAAGTTGAGCTTCCTGCTGCCATTTTTGAACAGCCGGTTCGCAAGGACATCCTTCACACGGTTGTCCGTTGGCAATTGGCTAAACGCCGCCAAGGCACAGCGGCGACGAAGACTAAAGGTCTCGTCTCCGGTGGCGGTAAGAAGCCGTTTAAACAAAAGGGCACGGGTAACGCTCGCCAAGGTTCGAGCCGCTCGCCACTCATGCCTGGTGGTGGTACGGTTTTTGGGCCGCAACCTCGCGACTATTCGTACACTCTTCCGAAGAAGGTCCGCCAAGCCGGTTTGCGTTCGGCGCTCTCGTATCTCCATTCTGAGGGTCGCTTCTTTGTCGTTAACGACATGAAGTCCGAAGGCAAAACCAACGAGCTGGCGAAGCGTTTGAAAAAGTTCGGCGTCGAGAAGGCTGTTTTGATCGACGTGACAGCGGATGAGTTGTTCTTGCGCGCGGCTCGTAACCTTCAAAAGTATCGGTATTATCCTGTTGATGGAATGAACGTTTACGATTTGCTCAAGTACGATACGGCAATCGTAACGAAGGCTTCGCTTGAGCGCATCGCCAGCCGGTGTGGCTTGGAATGATGGTGAGGTAAACAATGTACGAGATCATTAAGAAGCCATTGATCAGTGAGAAAAACGCGGGCCACGCCGAGGACTCGAACACTTACGCTTTCGAAGTCGATTTGCGTGCTAACAAGACCCAAATCAAACGGGCGATTGAGCTCGCATTTGACGTGAAAGTTGAAGCTGTTCGCACGATGATTTGCCGCGGACGTTATTTCCGTAAGCAGATTAAGCTCGGGCCGCCAAAGTACTGGAAAAAGGCTTTGGTGAAATTAAAGCAGGGCGAAAAAATTTCGATTTTTGAGGGAGCGTAATCATCATGGGTATCAAAACCTATCAGCCCAGAAGTCCTGGCCGTCGTGCAATGACGGGTTATGACTTCAAGGAATTGACGAAAAAGAAACCCGAGCGCTCGCTGACAGAGCCACTCCGTCGTCGTGCGGCTCGTAACAACCACGGTTGGATCACTATCCGTCATAAAGGCGGTGGTCACAAACGCCGTTATCGTTTGATCGACTTCAAACGTACGAAAACGGATATTCCGGCGAAGGTTGTCGCAATCGAGTACGATCCGAACCGTACGGCTCGTATCGCCCTCCTCCAATATGTCGATGGGGCGAAGGCTTACATCGTCGCGCCGCTGGGTCTCTCGGTTGGTGATCAGGTCATCTCGAGTGAAAAAGCGGATATCAAGCCGGGGAATACGCTTCCGCTTGCAGCGATCCCGACTGGTACCGTGATCCACAACATCGAGCTCCGTCCGGGTAAAGGCGGACAAATCGCTCGGGGAGCTGGTGTCGGTGCAACTCTGGTTGCGAAACTTGGCCAATACTGCCAAGTCCGCATGCCGAGCGGTGAAGTTCGCCAGATTCTTTCGACCTGTAAAGCGACGATCGGTCAGGTTGGAAACACGGAACACGAGAACATCAAGATCGGTAAAGCTGGTCGTAACCGTTGGCTCGGTAAACGTCCGGCGGTCCGCGGTATGGCGATGAACCCGATCGACCACCCGCTGGGCGGTGGTGAAGGCGTGGGTAAAGGGCATCACCCTGTTACTCCGTGGGGTCAGCCGTGCAAAGGCTTTAAGACTCGTAATAATAAACGGACCGATTCTCAAATCGTGAAGAGACGTAAGTAAGAGGAGTCGCAAGTGGCACGTTCCATCAAGAAAGGCCCTTTCATCGATCACCATCTGTGGAAGAAGATCATGAACGCGATCGAGAAGGGCGACAAAAAAGTGATCAAGACTTGGTCTCGCCGCTCGACGATTTTTCCTGAGGCGGTGGGATTGACGTTTGCGGTTCACAACGGCCGCAAGTTCGTCCCTGTTTACGTCACTGAGAACATGATCGGTCATAAGTTCGGTGAATTCGCGCCGACGCGTACGTTCCACGGTCACGCTGAGAAGAAGGCCGCCAAAGGTGGGCCGGCGAAAGGTTGAGGTTTAGGCGATGGAAGTTAAAGCGAAACTCAGAAATTGCCGGGTCGGGAGCCAGAAAGCTCGTATTTTGGCCGACATGGTTCGCGGCAAGGACGTGAACGAAGCCCTCAAGATTCTTTCGTTCATGCCTCAAAAGCCGGCGGCTTTGATTAAAAAGTTGATCGAGTCGGCGGTCGCGAACGCTGAACAAAAGCAAGTTGTCGATGTCGACAACCTTTACATCAAGCATTTGTCAGTCGATATGGGGCCGTCGCTTCGTCGCTATCGTCCGCGCGCGCAAGGCCGTGCGACTCCGATTAAGCGTAAGTCGAGCCACATCAACCTGATCTTGGATGAAAGGTAAGAACTGTGGG
>CALBDW010000042.1 GCA_937927435.1 uncultured Bdellovibrionales bacterium | reverse complement strand
CCACCACACCAACGCCTCTTCACGTCGGCACTCTCGTAACCGTTGGAAAAAGGAGAACGCTCGTTTAAATCCGGCATCCCGCCCTGTTCTCGAGAACGTCGTTAAGAAGCTTCCGCCGGGCTTACTGTTCGTCGCCAAAATCAAATAGTATTTGTTTTTAATTCGGCTTAGAATCCCGCCAACTTTAACACCGGGAAACGCATTGTTACCGAATCAGATTGATTCGAAATTTCAAATTTAGGCGAAGGGCGGCGGAGTTCAGAATTTCGGCGGCGACGAGTTGTTGAGTATCCCAACACCTCAAACTGATACAGTACGAGCCACCACGCACTCGTTCAGCCGTTAATCAAGCCACAGCACCCGGACGTCTAGTTCAAGGAACTCTTATAAGCTTCGGCGCGAATCTTCACGAGGTCTTCTTGGCCGACTTGGTAGCGACGGCCGCAGAATTGGCAGGACACTTCAACCGTTTCATTCTTGGCGATGAGTTGATCCAACTCTTCGATTCCGAGAAGAACCAAGGAGCGTCCGACTCGCTCATAATTGCATTGGCAATGATAACTGATCGGATAAGGATGCTCGAGTTCCATCAGCTCAAAGTCGGCAAGAAAGTCCCGAACCAGATCTTCAGCTGTCGCTCCCTCCATGATTCGCTTGGAAATCGGCTGTACTTGACTTACGCGCTTTTCGATTTTCCGGACCGTTTCTTCCGTGTAGCCAGGCATAAGTTCGATCAGCACCCCGCCGGCCGCTTGCACCAGACCATAGGGATTCACGTGCACCCCCAGAGACACGACCGAGGGAATCTGGTGCGACTGATCGAGATAGTAGGCAATGTCGTCACCGATTTCGCCCGTTCGAATGATGACGCTCCCGCGATGAGGCTCTGCTCCGAAAGGCAAATGATGGGTCACAGTCAAGAGCCCGATTCCAATCGCGGGCCCGACCTTGATTTGACCGCCTTCAATGGGTGCTTGATATTGGGGGTTATTGCAATACCCGCGAACCTGCCCTTCGTAGTTGGCCTCAGCAAAGACACGCCCGAGGGGACCATTGCCTTGAAAATAGATCGAGAGCTCCTGGCCTTGCTTTAGATGCGACGCCATCAAGAGCGCCGCCACCATCGTGCGTCCGACCGCGACGGTCGGAATCGGATAACTGTTTTGAATCGAACGCATTTCATCGACAACCTGTGTTGCCACCACACCGGCCGCCCGAACTGTCAGATCCTTTGACAAAAATTTGTGGACCCGGTTCGGATTGTCTTTAGAATGTCCGGTAGAACCGGATTCTGGTGCGTTCGATTGCGTCATAAAGCCCAGTTTTAGTCGGCGCCCGCGATTCCGGCAAGCCTTAAAAGCCACCGCAGGGAGTAAGAAAGCCGCGATGAAGGTGCTTTTCATTCGCCACGGAACGCGCTCGCTTCATGGACTGGGCGATGTTTCCCTGAATTCCCAAGGTCAGCGACAAGCCGAGCATCTAGCGCAATTGGTCGCACAAGGACAACTACCTTCGCCGTCCCATCTCTTGAGTTCGCCCAAAAAACGGGCATGTGAAACATTGGAAAGCCTCTCGTTAGCGACTCAAATTCCCGTGACAATCGATCCTCGCCTCGATGAACGCCACCAGAATGAATCGGCCCGCGAGTTCGAGGCGCGCGTGCGCTCCTTCCTTGACGAATGGACACCTGCGCCAGTGACATCCCGCAAGTCCGAGGGATGCGCCATCATCTGCTCGCACTTGGATTGGCTCGAACTGGCGATGGTTCTCATACCCTCCACTCTTTCGGAAACGGAAATGGCGGCCTCTTGGGCAAATGCCGAATACCGAATTTTCCGTTACACTGACCACCTTTGGGAACTCATTGGCACCGGAATCGCAGAACCACGGAATTAAGAATGACATACGAAGTGCAAACCATCCGAAATATTTGGGCGGTTGGACGCAACTATGAGGAGCATGCAAAAGAACTCGGCAACCTCCCCCCTGCTCCGAATGGAAAACCGATGATTTTTCTTAAGGCCGGAACTTCGATCGTGCCCAACGGCGCAAGTTTCGAACTGCCCCCGTTTTCCAAAGACGTTCACCACGAAGTCGAAGTGGCGTTGCAATTCGGCAGCGACTTCAAGTGGCGAGCCCTTTCCATCGCAATCGACCTTACCGCACGGGATGTGCAAAACGAGCTGAAAAGCAAGGGCCACCCGTGGACCCTCGCGAAGTCGTTTCGCCACTCCTGTCTTTTAGGGCCGTTGATTCCGATTGATGCCGCAACGGACTTACAAAACCTCGATTTTTCGCTTCATATCAATGGGAAGCTCCGCCAAAGCGGAAATACCCGTGACATGATTCACTCGGTCGAAAACCTGCGCCACTATGTTCTGGAACATTTCCCCGTCTCCCCAGGTGATCTTTTGCTCACGGGAACGCCCGCCGGTGTCGGCCCCATTACGGCCGGAGACGAACTAGAGGCCCAAGTGACGGGGCTTGTCCGCGCTCATTGGCGTGCCGCATCCCCTCACTCTTCGCCTTGTCGCACCTAACCAAAAATCGCTTTCAAATCCCCGGCTGACGCGCTACTAGATTGTACCGTACGACTTCCCTGAGCGAAAGGTTATCCATGGATCCGATTCAAGCAGCCATCAAAACGAAAGGCGAAACGATCTTCAACCTCATGGAGTCCGAGGGCCAATCCATTTTCAATAAAGATTGGTGGTACGGACGAATCATGGAATGGAGCATGCGGAACGAGCACTTCAAGACGCAAATGTTCCGCTTCGTCGACGTCCTCCCGTACCTGAACTCGAGCTCCGAAGTCGCCCGGCACTTAAAAGAATATTTCGCTGAAAGCGGCGACGAACTTCCCTCTGTCTTCAACTTCGGCCTTGGCCTCGGGTCGCTGGCTCCGGGCCTCATGGCGGGAGCGGTCAAAAAGAACGTCACGCAAATGGCGAAAATGTTCATCACGGGCGAAACGCCCGACGAAGCTCTCGGCGTTCTTAAGAAAGCGCGCAAGAACAAGATCGCCTTTACAGTCGACCTCTTGGGCGAAGCCTGCCTTTCGGAGTCCGAAGCGGCCATGTACCAATCAAAATACATGGATCTCATCAGCTGGCTCGCTAAGGACGCTACAAACTGGGATCACATTCCGCAAATCGATGAAGACCACAAAGGCCCGATCCCGCGCGTGAACGTTTCCGTGAAACTTTCGTCGCTCTATTCGCAAATCGACGTAAAAGCATGGGAGCAATCGAAAGAACGCTTAAAGGAGCGCCTGCGCCCCATCTTCCATTTGGCGATGGAGCGGAACGTCTTCATCAACATTGATATGGAGCACTACCAGCTTAAAGACTTCACGATCGAAGTCTTTAAGGACATGCTCATGGAGCCCGAGTTCAAAAACTATCCGCACTGGGGCCTCGTGATCCAAGCGTATCTCCGCGACTCCCGCCGCGATATCGACGATCTGATCGCGTTCGCGAAAAAACGGGGCGTTCCATTCACGATCCGTCTCGTGAAAGGCGCTTACTGGGATTATGAAACCGTTCACGCGCAGCAAGCAGGCTGGCCCATCCCGGTCTATACGAACAAGCGCGAGTCCGACGCCAACTACGAGGATTGTGCTGCCGCCCTCTTGGACGAGCACGAATACATCCGCCTCGCGGTCGGATCACACAACGTACGGTCGATCGCGGCCGTTCTCGTTCACGCGGAACGTAAAGGCATCGATCCGCGCGCCTTTGAAATTCAGATGCTCTTCGGAATGGCCGATCCGATCAAAAAGGCCCTCGTGAAGATGGGCTATCGCGTTCGCGAGTACGCTCCGGTTGGCGAACTGATCCCGGGCATGGCTTATCTCGTACGCCGACTTCTTGAAAACACCTCGAACGAGTCATTCCTCCGCTCGAAATTCGCCGAAGGTGTTTCGACCGAAGAGCTCTTGAAAGATCCTCGCGAGGGGCTGACGCCCACCTCGAACGATCCCTACTCGCTCGACACGAAAGGCCTCATCAAATTCAAGAACGAGCCGCTCACCGACTTCGGTATCCGCGAAAACCGCGAACGCATGGTGAAAGCGATCGCGGATTACCGCGCGCGCGATTTCGGTGGAGAGTATCCGATCCACATCGGCGGAAAAGACATCAAAACCGGACGTTTCATCGACAGCTACAACCCGTCGAACCTCTCCGAGCGCATCGGCCGCGTGCACATCGCCGGTGTCGCCGAAGCGGAAGCCGCCATCCAAGCGGCAAAAGCAGCCTTCCCGGCGTGGAAGAAAACTCCGTATGAAAAACGCGCCGAACTCGTCGAGAAACTCGCCGAGATCTTGAAGCGCGACCGCATGTACTTAAACGCCCTTGAAGTCCTTGAAGCCGGCAAACCTTGGAAAGAGGCCGATGCCGATATCGCCGAAGCAATCGACTTCTGCGTTTACTACGCCCGCGAAATGCGCCGCCTCGGCAAACCGCAACGCATGGGCGGAGTTCCCGGCGAGCTCAGTCTCTATCACTATCAGCCGCGCGGCGTGAGTGTCGTGATCGCGCCGTGGAACTTCCCGCTTGCGATCCTCACCGGAATGGTCGCGGCATCGCTTGTCACGGGGAACACGGTCGTCTTCAAGCCGGCCGAACAAACGCCGATCATCGGGGCCTACCTCATGCGTGCGTTGAAGGAAGCCGGCTTCCCGCCCGGTGTCGCCAACCTCTTAAACGGTTACGGCGAAGAAATCGGCGACGTGCTCACCGGTCACCCCGATACGGCACTCATCTGCTTCACGGGTTCGAAGGCCGTCGGTCTACACATCCTTGAAAGAGCGGCCCGCGTTCAACCGGGCCAGCAACACGTCAAAAAAGTGATCTGCGAGATGGGCGGTAAAAATGCGATCATCATCGATAGCGATGCGGATCTCGACGAAGCCGTCGCCGGCGTCATGTACTCCGCCTTCGGCTTCTCGGGCCAAAAATGCTCGGCCGCCAGTCGCGTGGTCGTGCTCGAGGAAATTTACGACCGTTTCGTCGAACGCTTGGTCGAAGCGACCCGTTCGATCAAAGTGGGTGCGGCCGAAGATCCGGAAAGCTACATGGGTCCGGTGATCGATAAAGAAGCGCAAGAGCGCATTCTCGCGGCGATCGAAAAAGGCAAACAAGAGGCCCGCTTGCTCTTCCAAGGCGAAGTCCCGCAAGGTGGCGCTTACGTTCCGCCGACGATCTT
>CALBDW010000041.1 GCA_937927435.1 uncultured Bdellovibrionales bacterium | reverse complement strand
TCTTCATAAATGTGAAGGACAACCCGTTCTTGAATCACGTCGACAAAAACCAATACGGCTACGCCGTATTCGGGAAAGTCATTGCCGGCATGGATGTCGTTGATAAGATCAAGACCGTTCCGACAACAACGAGGGCCGGTCACCAAGATGTGCCAGTGACTCCCGTGGTGATCAAATCGGTCAAGCGAAAGTAAGCGGGTGGGGCCTCGACCAGATCGAGGTCCCGATGTCGCCGAATCATTTGGAAATCACGGATGGCTGCCTCTATCCTGGAAGTCTAGAGTATGGAAGAGTTCATTTCCCAGATCTTCACGCAGTACGCATACTCCCCTTTTCTCGTTTACGGCGCCATCTGTGTGTTCATGCTCATGAGCGCGTTCGGGCTTCCCATCCCGGAAGAAGTGGTCTTGGTGAGTGCCGGTCTCATCGGCCACATGGCGCTGAACCCGGACGACTACCCTCCGCCGTATGAAGGCGCACAAAGCGTAAATGTTTACGTGCTGGCCACGGTCGCGTTTTTCGCTGTGATGGGAGCCGACTTCCTGATCTATCACATCGGGAAAATGCTGGGCCCCCGCCTCTTCCACACGAAGTGGTTCCAAAAGATGGTGAGCCCGGAAAACCTTGACCGCGTTCAGCGCTGGATGCGCAAGTACGGCTACTGGACCGTCTTGCTTTTCCGCTTCACTCCCGGCGTGAGATTCCCCGGACACCTGACTTGCGGGGCGATGGGCTTGTCTCCTTGGAAGTTTATCGCCGTCGACGCGTTCGCCGCAGGCTTCTCGGTTCCCACGCAAGTCTTGTTGGTTTCGTTCTACGGCGAATACATTTTGAAGTACTTCAAACAATTTAAAATCTTCTTCTTCACCGCTCTTGGCATCGCCTTCGTGCTGTTCATTATCCACAAAATCTTAAAGAAACGCTCTGCGGAGCGCCTGGCGCTCGAAAACGTCGTCAGGGCCGACGAAGGCGAAGCATCCGAGGAAGTCGTTGCCGAAACTCAGAGCAAAAACCGCGCGCTCTGAAATGCGACCGTCCAGCCCAGCTCGGAATTTCCGAACTGGGACCAACACAGATTTCTAGGAAAATGCGAAATCAATCGCTACGTCGTGACCTGTCTCCCGTGGTAAAGAAATAGGTCATGTTGTACACGGTGATGGAACAGACCACTCATGAGCATAGAGACCCGGAAGCCGCAGCGGCCGAGAAACTTCTTCTCTCCGCACGGGGAAAATCAGTTCTGATCGTTGAAGACAACCCGGACGCGAGATCTTATTTCGCGAGAGCGCTTGAATTCCTGGGAGCGAGCGTGGACTTCGCTGAAAACGGTCGGGAAGCCATCACGAAGGCCTTGTACAATAACTACGACGTCATTCTCATGGACATCGCCATGCCCGTTTGTGACGGGATTCAGGCAACCCAAGAATTGAGACGCGAAGGCTACGAGGGCTGGATCGTCGCCGTAACGGCTTACCCCTTCCCCGAAGGTGAAGCGACTTGCTTCGACCTGGGATTCGATGATTATTTAACGAAGCCGGTCGATAAGGTTCAGCTCCTGCAGGCGATTGCGTTTCATCCGCAGCCGCGTCACCGCAAATTTCCGCCGCTTCACTAAAAAATCCGCTCGAATTCGCCGTTATAGAAAACCTCTTCTTCGCTTTCGCAAAGCCTGAAATCCGCCGCCTCTTGCTCCTCAAAAGCGATCTTGCCGTCAGCGACACTGAGCGCCCCCATGATGTTACCCCCAACGTAAATCTGGAACTTCCCGGGGATAGGCTCGCACGCCGACTCTGTCGGCGAAAGAACTTCGGGAACAACGATGACGATTTCGACGCTTTCGTCTTGCCAGGAACGCCAGTTCCACAGCGACGCGAGCTGGATTCCTTCGGGCCGCGCTTTCAGGGTGAACAAGCCTATTTTGAGAGAAACAACCCGACGCGTGTGCTTCGAAATCCTCACCAGCACGTCGCCGAGTTCAACGAGCACACGTCCGTTCTTTGCCCCATTCGGCCGCTCTTGCGAGTAAACATCGGTGATCTCGCCCGAGAGCCGGAATACGGATTCGGTCTCGGAGTCTTCCACTCTGTTGGCCGAAACCCTGGCGATACGGGCGATGCGCGTTTGAAAGCCCGAAGCATGGTTCAACATGATGTTCAGAGGTCCCGTTCTTTGGCCGACGTAAACCGGATAGCCGAGCTTCAGTTCAGGAGCACCTGCGCGCGGATACGGCTTATCGTAAACGATCGTGTGCGCCGACTGCCCGCTCATCGTCGCCGCCATGAGGCCTGCCGCCGTCAGCGGATTGGGCTCGCATTTGACGTAATGAACCCTCAACTCTTCGACACTCGCATCGAAGTCGCGCTTGAACGGCGGACTGATCTTATTAATCAAACGGCATCCGAAAATGAGCGCATCCGACTCGTTTGAAATCGCCATGCGCTCATCCAACTGGTGGCTCAACGTAAAATTCAAGTCATTCACCACGCGATGGAATTGAAGAAGTGCGTGACGCGCCAACTCCAGTTTCACTTCGTCGTAGACAGCCGAGCTTTGCGTTTCCGGCGTTCTCGTATCGCGCGCCGGCGGGACGACCGTCGTTTCGTCATGCGTTCCATCCGAACAAGCTCCAACGACGAAAACCAGAACAAAGGCGGCTAAACCGATGACGACGCGGATTAACTTATGCACCACCATAAACCCTCCCACGCAGGTACGCTCGGAGGCTGGCGTTTTAGACAAAAAGCCGCATCTGGGTCCATCTTGACCCGCCAGTGTTTCCGTAAAGCAAAAATACTGCTTCGATATGTGAAGTTTTGTTGGCGATTATCGCCGATGGAACACGCAGGCCGCCACCGGAATGCCCCCGTTTGAAAAACGGACCGACGTCACCACACGCCAGTTCCTGGGAACTCTGAGACGTTCCGGCCCGACTTTAAGCGGCAAAACAAAAGCCGCAAGCTCGGGCCTTACAACCCGCTCAACGGCCTCAAACAACTCTTCGTAATACTTTGCGAGAGGTCCTCTGATCTTCAAACGTTCACCGTAGGGTGGATTCGTCGCGACCCAGCGCCTGGTCTCCGGCTCTAACTCCCCGGCTTTAAATATGTCTTGCGTGACAACGGAGACCCCATGTCCAAGCACGCTGAGATTTTTCTCCGCGACCACACTCGCCTTCGAGTCCGCTTCAAATCCGATGAGCGACGAAAACAAGGGCGTTCTGCGTCGCACTTCCGGTTCCTTTTCGGCTTCGGATGCCTTCACAAACCGCTCGAAGGCGAACGGGCGTTTGTGGAGCGAACGTTCCAGGTTCACCCCCTCGATAAGAAACGTTCCGCTTCCGCACATCGGGTCCATAAATTCGACCGGGAATGAAAGCCCCAATTCCAACGCCGTTTTCTCGAGCAAAAGTAAAACCGCGGCGGCCATCGTTTCGCGGATCGGCGCTTCCGTCGTGAAGTCCTTAAAACCGCGTTTATGAAGAAGCTTTCCCGAAGTATCCAAGCTCACCGTGCAGAGATCTTCATTGAACCGCACGAGAGCGCAAACTGCGTCTTCAACATCCACCGGTTCCTTAAGCGCAAGTCCCTTCTTCTTGAACCGGGCGCAAAAAGCGTCGCGACATGTCTCTTCAATTCCTCGTTTGATACGTAAACGCGAACGGTGCGAACTCGCGCTGAACTCGACAGGTTCCTGAACCCACTCTTCCCACGGAAATGTCGAAACTTTTCGAAAGAGCTTGGGGAATTCCCGGCACGGAAACTCCGCCAAACGGATCAAGATGCGCGTCGGGACTTTGAGCTTTCTGTTCAGTGAAAAGCCGGTCGCGAGCGGTAGTTGCAGCGTGAGCCCTCCCCTTTCCACGCGCGCTTCACACCCCGGAAGCCATTGCTCCAGTTCCCACGCGGCGATGGACTCCAGCCCCGGAGTCACGACAAGAAAAAACTCAAAAACCTCGCCGCCTGCCGTTTGTACTGTTTGCTCTCCTCGGTCGTGGCGCACGTCAGTAAACCCTTTCGATTTCAAGAGAAACCGCTCTTAACCCCATAGCCATACCGCGCGTAAGCAGCGGCGGGAATAAGAAAATCCTTGAGACCAACTGCCCAAATTGATAGCACAGGCGGCGGTGATTTCATCATCCTGAACCTTTTTTATATGGGGGTACCATGCGTTTCCATATTCTTGCCATCGGCGCTCTGGTCTTGGCTTTGAGTGCGTTTTCCGCACAAGCTCACGAACTCGACAAGGAAACACCTGTTTCCATCGAACAAGTCGCTCTCGCCAAAGATCTTCCGCGCACGGTCGTGGTTCGCGTGAAAGCTGACACTCAAGAAGCGGAAGTCTTCGAATCCAATCAGCTTCTTACGGCAGACGTAGCCACCAAAAAAGCGCTGGCTGACGCCCAATTCAAGAAACTCACGAAAGAGGGCGAACTTGTTAAGAGCGAACTCGACCAAGACAGCTCGACTTCGTCTTGGTACTTCTGGTGCAGACCGTTCGGCTATTACTACTATCCGACTTATTACTACTACGGTTACACCTACAGCTACGCTCTCACCTACACCTACTATTACTACGGTTATTACTACTCTTACTACGTTTGGCCGTACTGGCGCTGAACCCGGTTCAGTCGGAACGAGTTATCGATTTTTCAAATGCCGGCCCTCAAAAGGTCGGCATTTTTTTTACCCGGCGTCTAATTCTTCCCATTTTTCCCCCCTTCAGGCACTTCCTTCAGCTGACTCCAGGTTTCTTCGGGACTCATGAGAGGAGTGAAAATGCCGACTCGTATCTTGTTGGTCGTAGTTTGGGCTCTGGTCTTCTGTGCCCTACTGACCTCGACAATCGCTTTCGGTCTGACGCCCCCTTTTCAGAACATTCACGACATCGCTGGACGCTTGGGCTTCCCCCGTTACGAGGACGTTCAAGGCCGTCACAGAGTCAAGATTGCCATTCTCGACAACGGGTTCCGCGGTTACAAAAACGAGATCGGCAAAACACTCCCAAAAAGAACCGTCTTTCACCCCGGTCCCGTTCCGGTGGATCCCGAAAGTGAAGAGAGCCACGGCCTCTTCATGGCCCAAATCATCGCCGGTCTCCTAAGCCATACACCTTACATCAAATACGACCTCCATCTCTATTCGGCCTTCGGCTACACGAATTTCGAGTCGGCGGTGAACGACGCGATCGCCTCAGGCGTCGACATCGTGCTTTACTCTCAAGTTTGGGAATACGGTGGAAACGGCGACGGCCGAGGCTTCATCAACGCACTCGTCAACCACGCGACCGAAAACGGCGTGATATGGATCAACGCCGCCGGAAACTTCGCCAACGGTACGTTCAAAGCTCCGATCAAAGAGTCGCGCGACAAGTGGGTTGCGCTTCCGGGACCGAACGACAGCGTCCGCGTTCGCTGCGCGCCCATTAAGCCGAACGAAAAGTGCGCGTTGCGCGCGGTGCTCAGCTGGAACGACTTTAAAGACGACGTCAACGAAGGGACCGATAAGGACCTCGATCTCATTTTGACGGACGACACCCTCCGCATCATCGCGAGCTCCGGCTTCCAGCAAATGAAGTCGATTCCCAATCCTCCTCCCCCTGGAGCGTCTCTCTATCCGCGCGAATTCATCCGCGTCGAACTCGACCCGGGGCTTTATTACCTACGCGCGAAAATACGCTCGAATAACTTCAAGGCGAATCGCGACTTCTTACGCTTTACTGTAAGCGGCGAAAACATCCAGCTCCTCGACGTCACCACTGGAGAAACTCTTTTACCGCCGGCGGATAATCCAAACGCAATCACGGTCGGCGCGCTCGATTCCGAACGCAGCTCGAGTTCGGCGAAAATGCGCAAGCCGGAACTGAAATCCTCCTCTCTCATCATTCTCAACAACGGCGAACAATATCTCGGTACTTCGAACTCGGCGGCCTTCGCCGCGGCCGCGGCGGTGGTCTTGAAGTCTATGAAGAACGAACTCAATCGCGACGATTTGGTTCGCGCTTTAGGCGGCGGCCGCACCGACTCCGCGTTCGGTCATGGCCTTCCCCTCGAGATGCTTGGCTTCTGGCCGACGGGTCCGGGCTGCTTCGTGCCGACGGCTCTGCCTTTCCAGACTCCGGAAGTTCTGATGCCTTTCTTCCAAATCGGAGCGATGGTCGTGCAAACGAGCGCAGGTCCGAAAGTTTTCGTCGGCGTCGACCCGTTCGCCGAAGTCGGTCTGCAGAGAGTCTATCCCGACGATATGCTGGTCGCGGGCAGAAGCGGGTTCGCTGTTCTGCCCCGGTCGAACCAACCGTATTTAACGACGAACGGCCTGGTCGAGGTTGTGGAAACTCCGCGCGGACAACGCGTTTGCCCGTTTGCGCCCGGCGCACCACAGCCTCCGCTGGGTTCTCAATGTGGTATCTTGCGTTTGCCTCCTCCGAGATATTGATATGCCGGTGCAACGGACTGAGATCGTCATTGAGACCAAACGTCAAGGTCTCCACTTGATCACGCGCGAAGTGAGCGACGCTCTCGCGCGTTTCCAAAACACGGGACCTGGTCTTCTCCATATTTTCATTAAGCACACATCGGCTTCGCTTTTGATCCAAGAGAACGCGTCGCCTTCGGCGCGCACCGATCTCGACGAGTTCATCAATCGTTTGGCGCCTGAAAACCAGGCCTGGCACCGACACGTCGATGAGGGCCCCGACGACACGGTTTCGCATATGAAGGCGGCGCTCACGCCGACTTCACTCACGATTCCGGTCAATGGAACCCGCCTTGAAATGGGAACCTGGCAGGGAATCTATCTTTGGGAACACCGGCGTGATTCGCACCGGCGGAAACTCGTTCTCACCTTGCTTTGGTGAATCACCAGCCCAGCGAACCCGTCTGCACGGAAAGGCGCGCGCCGATCAGATCGTTACCGCGGAAGCGGCTGATAAATCCCGGATTCACGTCCTCAGGCTGACGGCTTTGCAAGAGATCCGCATAGACGGCCAAACGCCAAGCTTCCTGCACCGAAACCCCAAGGTCGAACATGACCATACGGCCTTGCTCCGCAACTTCCTCAATCCATTTGACTCTTTGATCGATCTCCCAGCCGGAGCTGCGGTACAGAGTCGACGCCGCTTCGAATTTGAGAGCCCGCCGGAACATCGAACGCGAGCCAAAGGGGCTCTCGTCGCTCGTTGCAAGAGGGCCAACCATTTTCGTCCCTTCTTCGTACGAATCAAGCCAAGCAAGCTTCAGCTTCGGCCCCCAGAAGCGCGAAGGGAAAGCACGCACTTCGACCGAAGGGCTCACAAAGATCATGGGCCCCAAAAGCTGGCCCGTGAAGTTCGCGGGCACCTGCCCATCCGCAGCCGGAAGCTCACTTAAGAGCGAAACGCCGGCCCGCCAGTTCCCGAAGTTATAGAAAGAGTCGAAGGCAAAGACATCGTGGTAGACCACGCGCGGATTCACGTGAACATACGCCTGCTTCATGTCGACGTATCCGTCATAGGGTAGCGACAACTCATTACGAGGCTTGTGCGCGTACGCCAGTTGGACCGTTGGACCGGCCTTGTCCGGCCCCTCTCCAAAACGCAGAAGTCCTCCGACCGACGCATGATTAACAACCGATTGTACCGAAGGCACGTTGAGATCGTAGTGAATCGCGTTCTCCCGATTGAGCACGATCAGCGTATCCGTCGGCGGTGCAAACCAGGGGTTTTTCGCGCGGAAACGCCCGTCGACGAGTTCATAAGCCGGTCCTTGTTCGGGAATGAAAATGGGGCTCGCAAAAAGCACCGCGCGGAATCCGTTTGCTTGATGCCCGATAAAGGCGCCTGTGAGCCCTTGTTCCGTGGGTCGCGCGCCATCGAAGCGGTTCAGTGGCTGCCAAAGACCGAGCGTCCATTCCGAATCAAGATCGCTCCACGCTTCGAGTTTTCTTCCGAGAGTAACGATGGTGTGCGCGTCGCCGAGCGGAGCGTCCACCCACTTTAAGAAAAATTCGGGAACTTCAATCAAATATTCCCGACCCGAGGTCTTCGGATCATGAGACAGTGGAGCTCCAAAGGTTCCCGTGGCACCGAACTGGACGCGGTTTTGTTCGGGAGATTTCAGGCTCAAGCCGAAATAAGCCCGTTCGTCGTGTGTTTGCGCTCCGACATCCGACTTCCCTGATACGAGAGATTCGTGACCGAGGCCCAAATTGAATTTGGACTTCCACTGATTCTGTTCGATTTGATGCGTGAGAGACGTCCGCGGCGATGCGGTTTGGGCTTGAGCTCCAGCAGCCGAAAAAAAGACCGCCAAAGCCACCCCAATAACCGGTAGCGACCGGGCTGCACGGCCGCAACTGGCCGAAATCTGAGAGAAAATGATCAAAATTTTCCGCATCGAATTCCTGTACTGCAAGATTAGTGCATCGGCAAGATTGCGAGTGCATGCATTAAGCTATGGATATCGCTGCGGAATTTTTAGTTTACCAACAAATCGGTAGTCGTAGGCCCTGTTAGAAACGCGACTCAGTGCCCTTTTTTGCCATGTTTATAAGCTCCCTCTCCGTCATATGGCGTGGTGAGGTTTCGTGCCAGGCTCCTCGGGAGGCAC
>CALBDW010000040.1 GCA_937927435.1 uncultured Bdellovibrionales bacterium | reverse complement strand
TGTGAAAAAGCTTGTGGATGAGATCCGTCGCGTGTGCAAACCGGGCGGGCAGATCGTTTTTCTCAATCATTTTCAAAATCAAAATCCTGTCGTTCGGCGATTCGAAGCCTTCTTGCAGCCGTTTGCGGAGTACGTAGGATTCCATCCGGATTTTCCGCTGAGTGAATTTCTGGAGAAGACCGGCTTTAAGGTCACCGCATCGATCCCGGTGAACATTCTCAATTATTGGACGGTTTTGCTCGGGAGAAACGATAAGACGGCAGAGTGATCAAGCCTTGAGAAGTCGAGTGGCGCGCCGGCGTAAAATCTGATGCGCGATATAGAAACCCATTCCGATCCAGATAAAGCCAAAGGACACGGCATTGTGCCAGCCAAACTCCTCACCGTACAGAACGACCGCAACGAGAAATTGTAAAGTCGGGGCAACGAACTGGAGCATGCCCATAATGCTGTAGGGAACCCGCTGAGCCGCGTATGAAAACAAAAAGAGCGGAAGCCCTGTCACAACTCCGCTAAAAACGAGAAGACCCCACGTTGCAGCCGTGGCGGCGGGGACTTGAGCATCCAGTTGAAAGTAAGTCGCACCGGCGAGCGCCGGTAGAAGCGCAATCCCGGCTTCAAGTACCGAAGAAGTGATCGCCGGAATTTGAAGAAGCTTTTTTGCAATTCCGTAGGCGCAGAAGGTGAAGGCTAAGACCAACGCGATCCAAGGGAATCCGGGTGAGTAAAGGATTTTTGCGATCACACCAATGCATGCAAACCCGACTGAAAGCTTTAGAATCGGCGGGAATGCTTCTTTAAAGAACAAAACTCCAACTGCAACGTTGAGGATCGGGTTAATGAAGTAAGCGAGACTTCCTTCCAAGATGCGGTTTGTATTAACGGCGTAAATGTAAATTCCCCAGTTGATAGCAAGAAGAAGCGAGGCGAGGCTTGCGAGTAACCAATCGCGCCGGGACTGGTTTAAGACTTTTGACCATCGCTCTGTGGAAAAAACGGTGAACACGAGAGCATAAAAACCAAAAGACCAGATCACCCGATGAGCAAGAACTTCTAGAGCAGATCGGTCTTCAAGAAACTTCCAATAGATGGGGAAGAATCCCCAAAGCGCATAAGAAAGAAAACCCAAGGCGAGCCCTCGGGTCTGTGATTGTGTATCGATCGGTTTAGAGTGTTCCATGCTGAGAGAGCCTTGGGAGTATGTACTCCATCCTTTGCGGTTCGTCGAGAGGGTCGGAGTCCAGTTGTGTGGAGGTGCGTTGATTGTTTTCCGGTGGATGGCTATTTTGGAATTAGTGAAATCTTAATAAACAAAGGAGTCGAGGTTGAAATCCATCGCGCCGTACTTGGTCTTTAAAACCGAATGCCGTGAGGCCATGACGTTTTATCAGAAGTGTTTCGGCGGCAGCCTTGAACTTAAGACTTATGCTGAAGCTCCTCCAAACGCTTGCCCCGGGGATATCGGGGATAAGAACTTAATCATGCACGCCGCTTTGAAGAATGACGGCTTCACTCTGCTTGGTTCAGATAACCCATCGGGGAAAAGCAGTAGTGGAGGCAATATTCAATTGAGTGTTTCGTGTGATTCCAGGGAGGAGGTTGATAGGCTGTTTCAACAGCTCAGTGAAGGCGGCAAGGCTCTGATGCCTCTTGAAGATACTTTTTGGGGAGCTCGATTCGGAATGGTCGCCGATAAATACGGCATTCAGTGGATGCTAAGTTCACCGCATTAATGAGAACGCCCTTGCACGGAAAGGCGGTAAGACCTGACAAAAACAGAAGGCCCTACCGCTTTTTCGATTTCCCCTTAACTTTCCTCAACAAACGCCTTTAGGCGCCCGAGAGCTTGATCCCACTTCGTTGAGACGAATTCCAAATACTCGCTGAGATCTTTGAAAGGGCGCAAGTCGAGCTCATAGAGATTCTCTCGGCCCGAACGGACACTGTGAACGAGACCGACCTCTTCAAGAACACGTAAGTGCTTGGTCACGGCTTGCCGGGTCAGCTTCGAGTTTTCGGTAAGTTTCGAAATCGACTGCGGCCGCCCATCGGCAAGTTTCGCGACAATCGATAATCTCGTTACGTCCCCAAGGGCTGAGAAGATAGCGGCGTACTCGTGAAGTTTACCCGGTGTTGATGTCTTAAAACTCGTTCGCGCCATTTTTCATATTTTAATTATTCTCAACGTACTCGCGAATATTATTTGTCTGGATGACCCATCCTTCGCTGTTATCGCGGAAAGCCGCAGCACGGCGGTGGCTTGGTACGCGGTCAAATCCCGACTCTCTCACGGTCAGGCGAGTTCCACCCGGGATCTCTTCGAGACGAAACTCAACGAGTGTCCAATTGTCTTCGGTTTCATCCTCACCGGCATCGGCTCCGCTTGGCCAGGTCAACGCGAAATATGTTTGCGGCTCAATTTTTTGAATAATGGCTTCCCAGGGGTAGCCTTCGTAGCCGGGATAGGTCATATGCCCGGTTGATCTTTGGCCTTCAACAAACGGTCCATCGATTTTCGCGCGAAACCACTCGCCGAATTTTTGGTGATCCGTCAGTGCCTCCCAAACTTTGGAAATGGGAGCTTTAATCTCGATGCTTCGAACGATTTCGTTTTTCATAAACACAACCTCCAGGTTGCATATTAAACGATCTGTGTGTATATGCAACCTTTTTATTGCATATGGATAAAGGCGCGCGCATGAAGGTCCGGTGGACGCCCCCATCGTCAAGTCTTCTCTGTTTCATCCAGAGTCACTCTGAATCTCCCTGTGCGTGGGCCAGAATTGCAGAACTAGACCACTAAGGGCTTTGCCTTTCAACAAAGGGCAGGTTCAATAGTGGAATCTCTAAGGAAGATTCTATGCCAGCCATCCAGGAAGAAATCCGCCAGCCGGAACCCTTCTCCGGGTATGAAATATTCATCGTTGCGCTTCTTGCCTTCCTCCAGTTCACGATCGTCTTGGACTTTATGATTCTTTCGCCGCTTGGAGCGCTACTGATGCCGGCGCTCAAGATCACGCCGTCACAGTTTGGAATTGTGGTTTCGGTTTACGCATTTAGTGCGGGCCTTTCTGGATTTCTCGCCGCCGGATTTGCCGACCGCTTCGACCGTAAGAACCTCCTCTTATTTTTCTATACGGGTTTTGTGCTCGGCACTTTGATGTGCGGCTTAGTGAATACGTTTGAGCTCCTTGTTGCCGCACGAATCCTGACAGGACTCTTCGGCGGAGTGATTGGTTCTATCGTCTTTGCGATTATCACGGATGTCTTTCCCTTTGAAAAACGGGGCCGGGTGATGGGAATTGTGCAGACCGCGTTTTCGGCAAGCCAAATCCTCGGTTTGCCGGCGGGTCTTTACTTTTCAAATCTTTGGGGGTGGCAAGCCCCGTTTCATCTCATTGTGGCGATCAGTGTTCTCGTCGGAATTGCGATCGTCATCTACTTAAAGCCCGTCAACGAACACTTGAAATTGCAAACGGGCGGAAGTGCGGTCAAGCACTTGTTTGCCACGATCACTCAGCCGCAGTACACGCTTGCCTTTGCAACGACGGCGCTTCTCTCAATTGGTGCGTTTATGATGATGCCGTTTGGAAGCACTTTTATGGTGAATAACCTCGGCATCAATATGGAGCATCTTCCTTCGGTCTACATGATCACTGGCATCTGCTCGATTTTAGTTGGACCCATGGTGGGGCGCGCTTGCGATATGTTTGGAAGTTTTCGGATCTTTCTTTTCGGCACAGTGGTCACTGCAATTATGACGACGATTTATGTGAACTTGGGAGTCACCCCGCTTGCGGTCGTCATTTTAGTGAACGTCCTTTTATTCGTCGGCATTAATTCGCGCGTTATCCCTTCGCAAACGTTGATGTCGGCGATCCCGTCGCCATCGAGTCGAGGCGCCTTTATGGCGGTAAGTTCGTCGCTCCAACAAGTTGCGGGAGGCTTTGCCTCGATTCTTGCCGGTCTTATCGTGGTCGAAGGACCGAACGGAGTCCTGAAACACTTTGATGTTTTGGGTTATATCATGATCGGAATGTCGTTCCTCACATTGTTCATGATGTGGGCGATCTTCAAATCAGTTGCGAGTCGATCGAAGAGCATGACCGAAAGCGCAATGGCAAGCGGGCAATGATATCGGCTTTGTTTACGTGCGGAGTCAGTCCGGGGCGTGCGGCCCGATCGGACTGACTCACCACCGTCGATCATATTGAGCTGCGCGCGTTTGTGGCTTTGATCGCGTCGCGAATTTCCCGAAGAAGCGTTATGTCCGCCGGTTCTGGTGGCGGTTGGGGTGCCGCCTTTTCTTCGGAGCTTCTTAAGAAGCTCATCGCTTTAATGACGAGAAACAAAGATCCGGCGACAATCAGGAAGTTCAAGAGAGATTGAACGAGTTCTCCATAACCAATGGCGACTTCGCCCGTTCCGTCCGCCGCGGCCTTCTTTAAGATGATTTTGAGGTCGGAAAAATCGGTGTCTCCGAGGAGAAGACCGAACGGGGGAGTAATGATCTTCTCGACCAATACAGTGACGATGTTACCGAACGATGAACCGACGACGACACCAACGGCCAAATCGACGGCGTTACCTTTGATCGCAAATTTCTTAAACTCTTGGAGCAGAGACATTTGAACCTCACGTTCAGATCAGTTTTTCGCGGAAATTCTCGATAAAAGGATGTATAAAGCGAAAAGGTTTTTCCGTCTAATTATTTGAGGGCAGACGGGCATTGAAGTGAGCGCTGCAGTTCTGATTCGGCAGATTAAATTCGGTTCGGATGAATATGGTTCCGAAGTCCAACTTCGTTACGAGAACTTAAGGAAGCCACTCGGACTTGAGTTCTCAAGAGAAGAGCTTGATAAGGAGCAGGACTTCTTTCACTTCGGAGCTTTTGATGGCGCTGAGCTTATCGGATGCTTGGTCCTCGTGCCTCTTTCACAGACGGAAATCAATATGAGGCAAGTCGCCGTGATTCCCGACCGGCAAGGGCAGGGGATTGGGAAGCGACTCGTGCAGGCGGCGGAGGAGTACGCGCGGGAAAAGGGCTTTGAGTGGATGAAGCTTCATGCGCGCGAGACGGCGGTACCGTTTTATCTCTCGCTTGGCTACGAAATCTACAGTGATCCATTCTTTGAGGTCACAATCCCGCACCGATCGATGCGGAAGAGATTGTAAAGTGAAACCGAAAAAGGGGGCTTATATGGATAGCTCGGCGATGAACTCCCAAGGCGAAAAGTCTTACTATGCCGTCATCTTCGCTGCGGTACGGAACGACAGTGACCACGAAGAATACGCTCGGGTCGCCAAGCGCATGGTGGAACTTGCGAAGGCTCACAAAGGATTTCTCGGCATGGAGAGCGTTCGCGGAGCTGATGGTTTCGGAATCACAATTTCCTATTGGCAAACCCTTGAGGATATTCAAGCTTGGAAAGCCAATAGCGAGCATATGGCTGCTCAGGAACTCGGCCGCTCAAAGTGGTACAGGTCCTATCGCGTGCGGATTTGTAAGGTCGAGCGCGAGTATGCCTTTTCAGGGGGCGCCAACTAGGGCCGGACGGGCTGTCGTGGCTTTTAATTACAGATGGCGCCCTTGAGAGAGCGGAAAAACGAGGCCTACTGGAAAATATCCTGGAAATAAGATATATTAGCGTGTTCCGATCGTTGTTCCCACAACGGGGGCGTACTGGCTTCGACGTGGGTGTTGACGTTTGAGGAGCATGCCGGGGCGCACGAGGACCT
>CALBDW010000039.1 GCA_937927435.1 uncultured Bdellovibrionales bacterium | reverse complement strand
CTGTCTGACTTTCGCGAGCAGAATATCGCGCGGAAGCGGCCGGTCATTCGTTTGCGGCTGAGCTTCGGCGGCACGAGCCTGCTCCATCTCTTCAGGAGCCGCGTTCGTCTCTTGGCTCGCCTGCTCATTCTCCGAAACCGGAACCGCCGGCACCGGCTCTTCGTGCTGCGCTTGCATCGGAGCAGGCGCCGCCGCCGGTTGCATTTGCGGCATAACCGGCTGCTGGTTCATGCTGTAGTTCTGCAGATAGCTCTGCGAATAAAACTCGGGCACATGCGTCTGCGGTTGCGGTTGCGGCTGAGCGACCGGCTGAGACGGCATCATCTGGCCTTGGTAACCGGGCATGGGATAACCCGCGGCGGGATAACCTTGCGCCTGAATGCTTTGGAATTGTTGGGTCGCACGAACCTGATGCGCGAGCGCCTGCATGTGCTGGAATTGCGCTTGAGCGGAGACCGTCGCTGGATCCTGGCCGAATCCAGTGGCGATCACCGTCACGCGGACTTCGTCGCCCATATTTTCATCGATAACCGCGCCGAAGATGATTTCCGCGTCTTCGTGAGCAGCTTCGGTGATGAGCGTCGACGCCTCGTTGACTTCCGCAAGGCTCAAGTCGGGCCCGCCGGTCACGTTCAGGATGATACCCGTCGCTCCGTCGATCGAGATGTTCTCGAGCAGCGGCGAGCTGATGGCCGCCGTCGCCGCTTCGACGGCGCGGTTTTCGCCACGAGCCCGGCCCGTACCCATGATGGCCATGCCTTTCGCGGACATAACCGTGCGGATATCGGCGAAGTCGAGGTTGATGAGCCCCCGAATGTTGATCAGGTCCGAAATACCTTTCACAGCTTGCAGAAGGACGTCGTCTGCGCGCTTGAAGGTTTCAACCAGCGGAGTGCGATCATTCGCGATCGTCAGAAGCTTTTGGTTCGGGATCACGATCAAGGTATCCACGTTCTCTTTCAACTCCTGGATACCGAGATCCGCGTGCCGCATACGCTTCTTACCTTCAAACAGGAACGGACGGGTCACGACACCGATCGTAAGCGCGCCTAATTCGCGGGCGATTTTCGCGACAATCGGAGCACCGCCTGTTCCCGTACCGCCGCCCATACCGGCGGTGACGAACACCATGTCGGCGCCTTCGAGAGCTTCAACGATATCGTTGTAAGACTCGATCGCCGCGCGTTTACCGATCTCGGGATTCGCGCCGGCACCGAGCCCTTTCGTCAATTCCGTACCGAGTTGGATTTTCGTGAGCGCCTTATGCGCGGCCAGCGCTTGGCGATCCGTATTGGCGACGATAAACTCGACACCCGTCAATCCTCCGTCAATCATCGTCGCGACCGCATTGTTTCCGCCGCCGCCGATACCAACAACTTTAATGTTGGCACCGATATTTATGTTTTCTTCCAACTCAAACATAGTTCCTCCGCCGTTTCTCCGAAACTTCAAGGACCTGAGCAGCCAACGCTAGGTCCCTCACATCCTTATGTAGAAAGCGCGCCACTAAAAAAATCTTTGATTTTTTGGGCCCAACCCGACATCACCCCGGTGAAATTCGATTCCACAGGAGTTCCGACGAGTTTGAGCCGTTCTTGTGCCGTCATGTTCTCGACTGCGTACGCCAGAAGACCCACCGCGGTGGCGTGTTCCGGAGAACGCACGATATCGATGAGTCCACCCACACTCTCGGGCACGCCGCGCCTGACGGGAATGTCGGCGATGAACTCACCCATTTCCAGCAGTCCTTCGAGCTGGCAAGCGCCGCCGGTAAGGACGATTCCTGAACCGATCTGGTTGGCGAGCCCCGATTTGCGGATCTCATGCCAGATAAGTCCAAGGGTCTCTTCCGCCCGAGGTTCAATAACCTCGCAAAGATCCTTTCTCAGGAGCGCGCGTGGTTTACGACCGCCGACACCCTCGACTTCGATCGTTTCATTTTCGTCGACAAGGTCAGCGATCGCGCATCCGTACTTCCGCTTGATGACTTCCGCCGATGTCTGCGGGGGTCTGAGACCCATCGCGACATCTTGCGTGAAATGATGTCCGCCGACGGGCACCGTCGCCGTATGAGCGACCGAGCCTCCCACATAGATGATGATGTCGCTCGTTCCACCGCCGATATCGACGACGGCGGCGCCAAGTTTCATTTCATCTTCGCTGAGAACACTCAGCGAAGAAGCGAGCTGTTGCAAGACGAGCGCGCGGACCTTGAGACCGGCTTTCTCGGCGCATTTCACGATGTTCTGAAGCGCCGTTTTACCGGCCGTGATGATGTGCACGTTCGCTTCGAGCCGGACGCCCGACATGCCGATCGGATCGTAAATTCCGGTCTGCTCATCTAATTTGTATTCGCGCGGAAGTACGTGCAAAACCTCGCGGTCGGCCGGAACAGCCACGGCTTTAGCCGCCTCAATGACGCGTTCGATATCTTCGGCTTTCACCTCTTTGTTGCGAATCGCGACCATGCCGCGGGAATCGAATGATTTGACATGGTTTCCGCCGACAGCGACGTAAACTTCGCTGATCTTGTGTCCCGCCATCAGTTCCGCCTCTTCGCGGGCTTTAGCGATCGCTTCGATCGTCGCTTCAACATTGACAACAACGCCTTGGCGAAGCCCCGTGTTCGGAGCCGTACCCAAACCGATTACATCGATTGCGACAGGAGGAGTGGAACCCGGAGCGGGCCCCGCTTGGGCGGATGCATTGACCGCCCCGATCACCACGGAAACTTTAGTGGTACCGATGTCTAGACCCGCAAGGATGTTCTGCTTCTTGATGCCGCCACGGTTTGCGTTTGCTGTCATCCCTAACCTCGACCCTGTAACTTGAGCACGGGCGAGTTGAATGCCGTCACCGGCGCTCGACTCCGGTAACCGCACATTCCCGCCGGTCCTTCGACGGGAATCTGTCTAACGGGAAGCAAACCTATAAATCAGGTAAAAATAAAGTGTTTACCGATGATTATAGGAAGTCCCAGTCCTAAGGCTACGGTTCCTTACGCAACCTGACAAGGACTTTCTTCGAGAAACTTGCGTCGATGACGCGTCCTTTAAGATTGTTTGCGGTGAGGTAGTTCAAGACCTGAGTAACCCGCATGACCTTCAAGCTAAGGTTCTCATCACCGAGCACGACCTCGACTTTCGGCCGAAGAAGAACAAGTGTGTATCCGGATTCTTGGGCCCACGTAATCTCGGAAACATTCCGCCGGTTCAAGAATCCTTCCTCAGCGAGAGAAAGAACAAACTTCACCGCCTCTTTCCTGCGCCCTTCATCTTCTTGGAAGATTTCCCCACGAAGAAACGGAACATCCGGAAGTGAACCCGCGGGCAGCGGGCCCAGGATCTCTCCGTCAACCGTGACAGGATAAAACTTTTCTTGTTTATCAACCCAAACGAGCGCGACGGCCTTCGGCCGGATACTCACACGCACCTCGTTCGGAAAGCGACGCGAGATCATGAGTTCTTTCACCCACTCATCCCGCACCAGCGACGCTCGCAAATCGCCGAGGTCGATTTCCCAAATGCTCTTGCCCTTCAACGCCTGAAACCGCTCACCAAGTTCGCGTTTCATGCGGTCGGCAACGGCCGCAGGGACGCTTCCGGTCTCGGCGTCATGGAGTGCGAAATCAACAGGAACCGAAGTGATTTCAAAAAAGCCGGACTGCCGGAGCAGAACCAACAAAACGCCAGCCGTCAAAATGAATGACGTGATGAAGAGAAGTACCCGCCGACCCAAGCGCATGCTCAAAAGTATATTGAAATGACTGACCGAAGCCCAGAACCTCGATGAAAGCCCGACCGAGATTGGACTTTAGACAAGCTCGAAGAGGCGCATCGGCAAAGGAAACCGTTCCATAAGCCGATCGAGATCCCGCTTGGCCGCCCCGTTCGAAAGCTGCACCCGCTTGGCCAGGATGAGTTCGTTTTTCATCGAGTGCTCCCAGCCCACAAGCTCGGTCACGCGGACCTTGTAACCACGGGACTCGAGAAAGAGGGAACGGATGACGTTTGTCAGATGCGACCCGAATTCACGCTGGTGAATCCCGTGACGCCAGAGAGAGCCGATCTCTCTGTCGGTCGGAAGCTTCTGCAGGAGCCGTGACACTTCCGCCTGACAGCAAGGAACCAACGCTATGAACTTTGCGTTCCTTTTCAAAGCGAACGCGATCGCTTCGTCGGTCGCCGTATCACAGGCGTGAAGCGCGGTTACAGCGTCGATTTCCGACGGTATCTCGGCCGACACGACTGCCTCCGCAATCGTTCCGGGAACGAAGCTGATCCGATCGAAACCGGATTGCAATGCGATCCTACGGCCGTTTTCGATAAGTTCCTTTCTCTGCTCAACGGCCCACAAATGCGTCTCCGGCCGTTCGCTCAACCACAAATCATAAAGCATGAACCCCAGATACGATTTGCCGGCCCCGAGATCGGCGAACGATCTCATGCCATCCAAGTGCGGCGTGATGAGCTGGATCAGATGCTTCACTTGCTTCAGCTTGCGGCGCGAGTCCTGGTTCAGGCGCCCGTCGCGAGTGAGAATATGGAGAGCCTTCAGCAATTCAACCGAACGGCCGCTCCACGAGCCGTCGCCCAGAATTTCTTCGAGAGATTCTTTCTTGTTTGCCATCGTGATTAATGTTTCCGGTAGCAGGCGAGCAGTCGGTCGAAAGGATGCCCGATCTTTCCCTTGGGACCGTAAAACGTTTTCCGCACGCAGCTTTCAAACGCGTCGACGGCCCTTTTCTTGGAAGAGGCCTCCGAACCCGAGGAACTCAGAAGCTTGCGGACTTCCCAATTCAACTCCGAGCAGTCCCGATACATCTCCCATCCGGGATCTTTCATCGAAAAATCTGAGGGCCAGTGCATACGGACGAAACGGATTTTCGCGTCACCTTTCTTATAGAGAGATTGATAAGTCTGTTCGGACATGGAATCAATCTCTCGCTTCAAGACATTCCGCAGCCGAACCAAATCGGCTTCGTATTTCGGCCAATTGTTCTCGCAAAGCTTAAAAAGCTCGTTCCAATCGGACGGGGTTCTTAGGCTTAGGTAATCGGAAGCCGCCATCGCGGTCACGGTCAAAAACGGTAGCAGCAGGGAAATCAGCGCGGCTTTCAAAGCGTTTGTCATTTCGATTTATTATCGTGCTGTGCGCGGGCCGCCTCAATACATTTTTTCACGCTCGCGAAGGCCAGCTGGCTGTCTTTCACATTGCTCGGGAGCCTACCGGTTTCAAGGAATTGCTTCGCGGTTTCACGGCCGGCGAACCTCGTGAGAACCGCGAATTTCACCAAATCCCAGTAAGCCTCGGTCGGGTCCTTTTCCATTAACGATTGCTTCATCGCTTTGGCGACCGTCTCCAGCATCCAGAAGTAATCGTAAGCGCTCTCGAAGATGTGATCTATTTCATCTGGTTTGCTTCCGCCCTTGATACGCGAATAGTGCTGCTTGAGTTTCTCCCTCTTCGCGTCTTTCGCCTTTCGCTCCTGCTCGATTTCCTTCTCCGTTCTCTTATCATCCAAATCGAAATCGCCGTTACTGTCGTCGCGTTGGAACTCGACCTCGATGCAGGCAATCACGACCGCAGGGACTCCCAAGACTTTCGCGGCGGCATCCAGCGACTTGAGACCATCTTGGCAGAGATACTTGATCCTTCCGGGCTTAACGCCGACCGAGCTCGCGTAAGAACAAGCGGCCTTAAGACTCGTCTCACTCGACATGTTCGTGTAGCCGCCCGCGAATTCCGCTCCGCCGACGAAGAAACGGGCCGACGACTGGAAGTTGTCCGATTTCTCGTTTTTCACGTCGAGTTCGGCATTGCCTGAAGACTGGATCGCCACCGTTTCATCGGAGTTGCCGTACGCGCCCCCGTTGCCAACCAAAATCTCTTCGGTCGAACTTCCGCCGGCCGGTTGAACCAAAGACACCGTCGCCAGAGTGAACAGCGCGAATACCGCGCAGCGAATGGACTTTGTCATCGACTTTGCGATCATCGTCCTCACCCACCCGTTCAACCCCAGTTTACAGCAAATCGGGTTCCAGCCGAGCTGAAATCTATAGACACCCAAGTGCCGAAAAATTTGACGGCTGTGAAAAAGGTGATTTCGGCGTCTCAATTTGAGAATCGGACTCACCAGACACCGAGCCGAATCACTTCGGTTTTGAGTTCGATCCCGGTTCGCGCTTTTACGGTTTCCCGTGCGTGATCGATCACGCGACTGATGTCGGAGGCTGTTGCTCCCCCCAGGTTCACGATAAAGTTCGCATGTTTCGTGGAAATCTGCGCGCCGCCGACCGTAAACCCCTTCAAGCCGCATTCTTCGATCAGGCGTCCCGACTTATGTCCTGGTGGATTGATAAAGACGGAACCGCAACTGGGAAGGTCCAAAGGTTGTTTCGTCAAACGGGTTTGGTTCGCCTGTTTCACGCACGCAAGAATGTCGGCTTGAGGTTCATGGGGCCAGGAAATCCCAACGCGTGCGATGATCCCGGGGCGCCATCCCTCGCAATGCCGGTAACTCCAATTAAGCTCGTCTTTCGCAAAGCGAACAAGGCCGAACCGCTGCTCCTCCTCGCACCAGCGCATGACCTCGATCCAATCTACGATCTCAACGAACTCACGCGGCTTCCACTGCTCACTGATTCCGGCGTTCATCACAACGCCGCCACCGACATCGCCGGGTAACCCCGCCAAAAAAAGCGCCGGTTCCAAGCGATACTTCAAGAACGTCTTGAGCAACTCCGACTTCGACGTACCCGCGAGACATTCGATAACGAGGCGCCCGTTTTCTTCGCGCACCTCTAACGACGCCATTTTCCGCAAAGAAATGACGAGACCGCGTACACCTTGGTCGGAAACAAGAACATTCGTGCCGCCTGAGATAACGGTCACTTCCTGATGTTCACGCTTAGCCCAAGCCAAAGCCGCCTTCAATTCGTCGAGATCGCGAGGCTCCGTGAAGTACTCCGCAGGACCGCCGACAAGCCACGAGGTCAACGGCGCAAGCTTCACATTCCGTTCGATCTTGGGCTGCAAGTCGCTCACCGACCGACCTCGCCGCTTAAGAATTGCATTCCCAATTTGTACACGTCGCCGGCGCCGAGCGTGATCAGGACGTCGCCGCTCTTCACTTCGCTATGCAGAACCGCCACCCGGTCGGTTTCATTCGACAAATAATCAACACGCACGGCATCGCCCAACTTGGCCGCCATTTCGGAGGCAAGTCGCTTAGAATGAATTCCCGCGATGGGATCTTCGCCCGCCGCATAGATATCGCAGATGAAAATCCGGTTGGCGTCTTTGAGAGACGTCAGGAACTGCTCCCAACAAAGGAGCGAGCGCGAATAACGGTGCGGCTGGAAAACGACGACAAGACGGCGATCGGGAAACTTTTCCTTAAACGCCGCGAGCACCGCCATAATTTCCGTGGGATGGTGGGCGTAATCGTCATAAACATCAACGCCCGCTTTCGTGCCTTTGTAGTGAAAACGGCGGTCCACTCCGTCAAAGGCCGCGATCCCTTCGGCACATGTCGCAAATGGAATACCGGCTTCCATTCCCGCCGCGATCGCGGCGGCGGCATTCAAAGCGTTGTGGCGTCCCGGAAGCTGCAACAGGTATTCACCAAGCAGCACGCCCTCCCGATACATCCGATACGTGTCCTTCGTGCCTTCGATCCGGAGATCGTTTCCCTCGTTAAAGCCGTAAAACAGAATGCGTTTCCCGAAGTCGTGGAACGTCTCGCGAGCCAGAGGATCGTCTCCGCAAACGATCGCCAACCCGTAAAACGGGATGCGCGTCGCAAAGTCTAAAAACGCCCTCTTCAAGTTCGCGACGGTCCCGTAATGATCGAGATGATCCGAATCGATATTGGTGATGATCGCGATTTCCGGCGAAAGACGGAGGAAGCTTCCATCACTTTCATCAGCCTCGGCGATCAGCCAATCACCTTGGCCCAAAAGAGCCGTCGACTTGATCAGATCGAGACGGCCACCGACCACAATCGTCGGCTGCGCGTTGGCACGCAAGAAAACCGACGCCGTCATGGACGTCGTCGTGGTTTTTCCATGCGAACCCGCGACGGCGATTCCTCTTTTCAAACGCATGATTTCCGCCAGCGCTTCCGCTCGCGGGATCAACGGAATCTTCAAACGCCGGGCCTCGCGGAATTCAGGATTTTCCGCCCGCACTGCGCTTGAATAAACCACGACCTCGGCGTTCCGCACGTTCTCGGGATCATGTCCGATACGCACGTCAATCCCCATCGAACGCAGTCGTTGCGTCTGGGCGTTCTCGGCCATGTCGCTCCCGGATACCCGGCCGCCCATATTATGAAGAAGTTCGGCCAGCCCGCACATTCCGATGCCGCCGATACCGATAAAATGAACCCGGGCCTTCGCCAGTCTTATCATCTATTAATTCCCCGCGCCTTCGTCCAAAAGCCGATCGACGATCTTTTCGGCCGCGTTCGGAAACTGAAAGCGCTTCACGTTTTCTTCCATTCGCCTGATTTTCGAGCGATCGTCGCGAAAGCCGATCAACACTTCCCGAAACCTGCTCGGAGTCAGCTCAGATTGCAAGAACATCATCGCCGCGTCAGCATCGGCGAGGACTTCCGCGTTTTTACGCTGATGATCATCGGCCGCGGTCGGCAATGGAATGAAAATGGCCGCCTTCTGGCAAGCACAAATTTCAGCAACTGTACTGGCTCCGGCGCGACACACAACGAGATCCGCCCAACCATAGCGCTCGTCCATATCATGGAGATATTCGAAGACCTGAAAAGACGAAGGAGCCCCCGCGTAAAGCTCCTTTAAACGCGGATAATCGAGCGCGCCTGTTTGGTGAACAACCTCGACCCCCTCCAGCCAGCCGCCGACTGTAAGGCTTTCGTAAACAAGCGTATTGATAAACCGGGCGCCTTGGCTGCCGCCGAAAACGAGAATACGAAGCGGCCGCGACGGATCATTATTCCGAGGCTTGGGTTTCATGGCCGCCCTTACGGGCAATCCCGCCGCCGTCGTCTTTTTCGCCCGCAAATGGCGACCCGCCGCCTCAAAAACAAGCAGACATTCATCAACCATGCGGGCCAGCCAGCGATTTGTCATTCCCGGATACGCGTTTGGCTCCCAGATCACGGTCCGATAACCGAAAAGTGCCGCCACAAAAAGCATCGGGCCCGACGCAAATCCTCCGACGCCGAGAACCGCGACCGGACGCAACTGAAGAAGAATTCTAAGCGCCGAAAAGAACGCAAGCGGCAGAGTCAGAAGTGTGATCAGTTGAGTTTTAAATCCCACACTCTTGTGAAGGCGGCCGACGGGAACCAGATGGAGCGGAAAACCTTCGCGCGGGACAATCTTCTCCTCCAACCCGCCACGAGCCCCGACGAAATGAACTTTGATGTCGGGATGCCGGGCTTCCAGAGTTCTTGCGACCGCAATACCGGGATAGATGTGCCCGCCCGTTCCTCCGCCGGCGATAATAACCGTTCGTTTTTTATCTCCTGCCATGAAGAACCTTATCCGAACGTTCAATATTCAAGAGCAACCCGAACAGCAAACAAGTCGCGATCAGCGAACTTCCACCTGAGGAGAGAAAAGGCAGCGTCAGGCCCTTGGTCGGAAGCATTCCCATGACGACGCCGGCGTTAATGAAAACAGAAAGCGCGAACGTCAGGCTCAAGCCGAGCGCGAGCACTTTCGCAAACAGATTCTCCGTCCGGTTCGCGAGCTGCAGGCCGCGGAAAACGAGATAACCGTAGAGAGCCAAAACGGCGAAAATCCCGATGAAGCCCATCTCTTCGCCCAAGACAGCTAAAGTGAAGTCGGTATGGGCTTCAGGAAGGAAGAACAGCTTGCCCTGTCCTTCACCCAGGCCGACGCCGGTCAGGCCGCCGCTTTGGAAACTGAGCATGCTCTGAATGACTTGGAAGCCTTTCTGTTCGGGATCGGACCAAGGATCAAGGAAGGCAGCGATCCGCGCGCGCCGGTACGGAACGCGCATGACCAAAAAGTAAAACGCCGGAGCCGCGACCAAGCCCGCGCCGATGAGATAGCGCCACTTCAAACCGAACGCGAACAGGATTCCCACGAAAACAGCCAAACAAATGACGAACGTCCCGAAGTCGGGCTGTTTCAGAAGAAGGAAGATCGGCACGAGAAATAAAAGCGTGCGCACGGGAAACTCATACGTCCCGAGGATCTCGGACCGGCGCGAGAAGTAGGTCGCTAGAAGAAGCGAGAGCGCGATCTTCAAGAACTCACACGGCTCCACCACGCCCCCCGGCACATGCAACCAGCGCGCGGCTCCTCCCGCCTTCACGCCGAGCCCGGGGATCAAAGTCGCCGCGATTCCCGCGGCCGCGACCAGCCAGAGCCACCAGCCGAACTTTTCGATCCATCGGAACGGAATGGAAGCCGTCAGAAGGAGAACCGCTACCCCGATTCCGGTAAAAAGGAGTTGGCGTTTGAAAAAGTAGAGCCCGTCACCGCGCGATTCGATCGCGAACATGAAGCTGGAGCTATAGACTTGGACGAGTCCGATCCCGAGAAATGCGAAAACGGCCAACAAAAGGCCGCGATCTAAACGAGTCATGTGATCAATTATAGAAGGAGCGATTTCGTTATTGGGAGCCGTCTTTTACGAGCCGGACTCTTGTCTTGGACGTGAGAAGAGCGGGCGACCAGGACTCCGACGAGCCACAACTTTTTAGGGTGTGACTCGCCGGAACATCAGCAGCGGAAAACCGTCTCCTTACTTGAAGCGGCGGACAAGCTCCTTGAAGTAGTTACCCCGCTCTTCGTAGCTATCGAACATGTCGAAGCTCGAAGCGCCCGGCGAAAGCAAGACGATGTCGCCGATCCGCGATTTCTGGTAGGCGATCAAAACGGCTTCCTCAAACGTCCCAATGAGGAAGGTCTCCGAATAATCACCGATATCGCGGTTGATCCGTTCTTTGACCTCACCGACCAGGATCAAGTTTTTCACCTTCCGGCGGACAACGTCACGGAGCGACTCGTAGCTCAGGTTCGTGTCCTTTCCACCCATAATGAGAATGACGTTTTCGTCAAACGCATCGAGGGCACGGTGGACCGCATGCACGTTCGTCGCTTTCGAGTCGTTATAGAACTCAACTCCACCGACGCGGCGAACGTACTCAAGCCGGTGCGGCATGCCCGGGAACTCGTCGATGACCTTTTGAATCGCATCGTGTTTCGCGCCGTGTTCGCGGGCCGCGAGCGTTGCCGCCATGACGTTTTCGATCGAGTGCTTACCGCGCATCTTCATGTTACGGACCGTGTAGTACTCGATTTCCGGTCCCGTACGGACGCGGATCTCGTCCTTAATGCACACAGCGCCGCCGATGGTCATGATTTGCGGCTCAAGCTGAGGCTTGCGCGAGAAGTAGAAGATGCGACCGCGCTGAACGGCCGGATCGCGCGCGAGTTCCACGACCGCGTTGTCGTCGGCGTTCAGGATCGACGTCGTACCTTGGTTCGTGTTCTGGAAGATACGGCGCTTCGCGTTCACGTAATCTTCCATCGAGCGGTAACGGTCTTGGTGGTTTTCGGCCAAGTTCATGAAAACGATGTTTTGCGGGTTGAAACGCTCGCAATGCTCGAGCTGGAAACTCGAGACTTCCGCCACGACGACTTGATACTTCGGCTTGCCTTCCGCCTCGAGCCTTTGTTGCACGCGCAGGTATTCGATGAGCGGTTCGCCGAAGTTACCGCCCAACCACACGTTCACGCCGCTTTCTTTGAGGAAAAGCTCGGTCAATTTACACGTCGTCGACTTTCCGTTCGTACCCGTGACGGCGATGATCGGCTCCTTAATGAACCACGTCGCGAACTCGAATTCACCGGTCACTTGCACGCCGTTCGAGCGCGCGTAATCGAAGATCTTCAGGTTCGGCGGAACACCGGGGCTCAAAATGATGAGGTCCTGGTTCACGAACGTTTTCGGCGAGTGGCCGCCGAGATCGAGCTGAACGTTCAGACCCTCGATCTGTTCGAGTGACGTCGCAAGTTCCGCTTTCGACTTGTGATCGCTCACGGTCACTTGAGCGCCGTTTTCCACAAGGAAATGCACCATCGAAACGCCGCTGCGAGCAAGCCCGACAACCAGAATCCGCTTATCTTTAAGATCTTTGACATCATTGATTGGAGTCATGCCTTCACCTCAATTTCAACGTGCTGAGGCTCAAGATCGCGAGCAGGATCGAAATGATCCAGAATCGAACAATGATCTTGGTTTCCGTGAGCCCTTTGAGTTCAAAGTGATGATGAATCGGAGCCATTTTAAAAACGCGACGGCCCGTCAGTTTGAAAGAAGCGACTTGCGTGATCACCGAAAGCGCTTCGATGACGAAGACGCCGCCCAAAACCAAGAGAACCAGTTCGTTCTTGGTCAATACGGCCAGGATTCCGACGAAGCCACCGATCGAGAGGCTCCCAACGTCCCCCATGAAGACCTGCGCGGGATAAGCGTTGTACCAAAGGAACCCAAGTCCCGCCGCGACCATCGCGCCGGCCAAAGGCGTTAGTTCCGCAGCCCCGCGGATGTAGGGGATCTGCAGGTAGCTCGCGATATGGGAATGGCCGGCAACGTAGGCGAAGATCCCGAGCGTCCCCGCGCTGATGATCACCGGCACAATTGCGAGCCCGTCGAGGCCATCCGTCAGATTCACGGCATTGGCGCAACCGACGATCACCAGTGACGCAAACGCGATATACCACCAGCCGATATCGATCGCCGCGTTCTTAAAGAAGGGAATATGGATCTCCGTTGGGAAATCGAACCTGTGGATAAGTACGCCGACCACGGCTGCTGAAATCGCGAATTCCGCGATCAAACGCAAGCGTCCTGGCAGCCCCTTGGTATTTTTTTTCGTTACCTTGAGCGAATCATCGACGTAACCAATGTAACCAAATCCAATCGTGATCGCCAAAACCGCCCACACCAGGGGATCAAGCAGATTAATCCACAAAAGCGCAGGCATAACGAACCCGATGAGGATCAAACCTCCGCCCATTGTCGGAGTTCCGGCTTTCTTTTTATGCGCCTGCGGACCATCGTCACGGATCGTCTGGCCGATTTGCCGCGACTGGAGCCGGCGAATAAAGTGAGGACCGAACAGCCAGCAGATGAAAAATGCCGTGAAAAAAGAGACGAAGGTTCGAAAAGTTATGTAACGGAAAACGTTAAGCGCCGAAATCTCCGAAGAGAGCGAGACAAGCCAGTTGTACAGCATCGCGTTTGGTTCTCTTTCTGACGTTTACTTCTTTTAAACTGGCTCACTTCCGTGGTGATGACGCCAAGTGACGGATATCACGTCGCTTTTTGAACGTTAATGGTTCATCCCCACGATTGTGAGCCAGTTATTACTTCTTTTCCTGAAAATCGAGCGGGTCCAAATCCATCAGCGCTCTTTCGAGCCGCATACCGCGCGAGCCCTTTATCAGGACAATGTCGTTACCATCTAGCACAGGCAGCATTCGCGGAGCAAGACCCTGTTCATAACTATCTGAAATAAATTGACTTTTCGAAAACCCCCCCGATTTAAGACCAGCCGCAAACTGGCTCCCACTCGGGCCAAAAAAGCAAATGCCATCGAAGCCCGCACGGGCGGCCAGCTCCCCGATTTCCTGATGCACTTGGGCCGTATGGCTTCCCATTTCCCGCATTTCACCAAGGATCGCGAACTTCCGCCCTGGAACCTTGAGGAGAGAAAAATTCTCAATGGCGGCCTGCATACTTTCCGGGTTCGCGTTATAGCCATCAAATAGAGCCCGTGCGCCGCTTGCCAAACGAACCCATTGGTTGCGCCCCCAAACCGTCCGGCACTGCGGAAACGCCGTCCAAATGTCATCGGGTGTTAGACCCGCGCCCAAAGCGAGCGCCGCCGCCGCCATGAGATTCGTTATGTTTTGCGCGCCGAAAACCGGGACTGAAACCTCGCCTGAAACGCCGCGGATCCGTCCTCGAATCGTCATGGACTCAAGTTCCATGGCTACGACTTCCAAAGAAATATCGGGCTCGATCCCGAAAGGCTGCTTTCCGGTTCCAGCAAAGGTGATCACTTCGCCGCGGGCTTGGGGTTGAAAGCGCTCATACATCCGGCGGGTGTGTTCATTTTCAAGATTGAAGATCAAAGTCGCGTCATCCCGCGAAGCTTCGTAAATTTCCGCTTTCGCACGGGCCACTCCTTCAAGCGAACCAAGACCCTCGAGGTGACCGCGGCCAACCATCGTCACGGCCACCACGTCGGGATCTGCGATTTCGCATAGGCGCGTGAGTTCCCCCGGGTGGTTCATTCCCATTTCGACGAGCGCCACCTCGTGCGAAGAATCGAGCGCAAGTAAAGTCATCGGCACGCCCCAATGGTTATTAAAGCTGCCTTTCGAATTGTGGACTTTCCGTCTCGAACCGATGATTTGGGCGGCGAATTCCTTCGTGGTCGTCTTACCGTTGGAACCCGTGAGTGCGAGTACAATCGCGCGCATTTTGCGGCGCCAGTAATGGCCGAGATCTTGAAACGCCTTAAGCGTATCCGGAACTTCTACAACGGTGACTTTATCGAGAACCATCCTAGCGTCGTGAGGCAAGCGATGCACGATAAGGGCATCAGCACCCGCCTCAACCGCTTTACCGAGGAAGTCGTGTGCATCGAAGTTTTCGCCCTTCAAGGCGACAAAAACTTTTCCTGCAAGATCCGTCCGCGTATCGGTCCCGACACCGGAGAACTCGGTCTTCATGCGCGAAAGCGTTTTCCCACCCGTCGCTTTTTCAATTTCTTCGAGAGTCATTTTCAAGACGGGACTCATCCCAAAATCTCCTTCGCCACGTCGACATCGCTGAATGGAAACTTTTCTGAGCCGATCTGCTGATAGTCTTCGTGTCCCTTTCCGGCGATGAGAATAACGTCGCCTTCACTGGCAAGTTCAATCGCCTTGCGAATACCTTCACGGCGGTCGACGACCGCGAAAACGGTGCGGTTCACCGAGTCCGGTGGAGCTCCCGCCAAGGCGTCCTGAATAATCGATTCGGGATTCTCGTTCCGCGGGTTGTCGCTCGTGAGGACAACGAGATCGCTTCCGCTTAACGCCGCCTTCATCATGAGTGGACGCTTTCCGCGGTCCCGATCACCGCCGCAACCGAAAACCGTGATGATTTTGTTCTTTAGTCCCGCCGCCGTTCGAATGCCGTTTAAATACTTGAGCACCGTTTCGATCGCGCCGTCGGTGTGGGCGTAATCGACAAAGACATACAAGCCTCGCGAATTCGGCACGGCTTCAAGGCGCCCCTTCACGCCGCTAAGAGCGTTCAACGCCTCGGCCGCCCTTTGCAAATCAACGCCCGCGATCAGAGCGGCTCCCACCGCTCCGGCCGCGTTATAAACGTTGTGTAATCCGGTCATGCGAATCGAAAACTCTTGCCCACCCACCGGCGTGTGCAGGCGGAAACGGGTTCCGAAAAAGCCTTGCTCCAAAATTTCAAAGCGAAGTGTCGCTTGGGGATCGGTGCCGAAGCTCCAAGCCTCCGAGCCCAACTCATTCGCTAGACGGCGGCCATGTTCGTCGTCGATATTGATCACAGCGCGCTTGGGCGATTTTCCTGACGCCTTTAAAAGCTCCACAAAAAGCCGCCTTTTCGCCTGGAAGTAATCTTCCATATCCGAATGGTAGTCGAGATGGTCGCGGCTTAAATTTGTGAAGATCGCCACGTCAAACGGCACGGCATCGACGCGCGCCTGCCTGAGGCCGATGCTTGAAACCTCGAGCGCCACCGCGTGCGCACCTAAATCGGCGAACTCACGCAAACGCTTTTGAAAGGAGAGCGGATCCGGTGTGGTGAGATCCGTTTTCCAGACTTTCGCCCCGAGGTGATGATCGATGGTCCCGATCACGCCCGTCGGTTTCCCCGCTTTGTTCATGATCGCTTCGATCATGTGAGTGGTCGTGGTTTTGCCGTTCGTTCCCGTCACTCCGATCATGAAGAGCTTTTCAGCGGGAGAACCATAATAGAAGGCCGCAAGCCGATTGAGCGCGACCCGCGCATCGTCCACGACAACGACAGCGCCTTCATAACCGGCCGGAACCCGACTTTCGTCCTCGACCACAAGTGCAATCGCTCCTTGAGCGGCGGCTTCATTCAGGAAAGCGTGACCGTCAGCCTTCGTTCCGCGGATCGCGACGAAAACGCAGTTTTTTTCCAGCTTGCGCGAATCAAAGCAAATCGAGGTGACATCATGGGCACTGAGAGCGCCCCGAGTCCCCCATTTCACTGTCGGGAAAATTGAGAGCATAAGACACGATACGCCTGGAATCGCTCCAAGGCAAAGGGAAGGAAGCACCTATGGCGACGGCTTTTCGTCCTCGCGCCCCTCCCTCTTCAGGGTCACGAGTTCGACTTCCATCACCTCGCAGATGTTGTTCTCAAACATCATCCGCTGACGCAATTCTTCCTCCGTCTTCCCGCCGGATTCGAGCGCCTCTTTATGCCGGATATCCAAGAGGTACTGCGCATCTCGAATAAGAAAATTCACGCCCAGATAGAGAGCGAGCGGAGTGTCAAACTCCCCGTTCGCGATCAAGTCAAGGCAACGCTGAACGGAAAGCAAGCTCAAAAACTGCGGAGAGATCCGCTGCACGCAAAGCGGGTTCATCAGAAACCGGTCGTGCCGCGGGTGCCGCCAGCGAATAAAAACCCTCGCTCCCGGTTTGCAAACTCGGTAGGTTTCCTTGAGGACGCGCAAGAGGTCTTGCGGACCGCTGCCCATTTCCTCAAGAGAAAAATCAAATTCCACTTCGTCAACGGAACAGTCAGCCCACGGCCATGTCTCTTTAGTAAGATCGAGGCAAACATCGGGCATGCAACCCGAGTTGATATCGACGTTCACGAAACCAGGCTTTTTCTTAAATCCGCAACCCAGATTGAGGCGCAAGCCGGACGGATCTTTGTTTTCCGAGTCCATTCTTCAATGATGCCTGAAAGATCAGTTTTTGCGAATGCCGAATGCGTGTACTCCACCCAAAGCCATCGTTTTCCAATTCTGTACTTCACCAATCTGAACAGGACTCGAACGAGGAGAGGTATCGCCAAGCCAATTGGCCATACGTGTTATCTCGCCAAGCCCCAGTTGACCGACATCATTTTTGCCCCACGCCCACAATGTTCCGTTGGTTTTAATTGCGAGGCAGTGCCGATCACCCGCCACAGCCTTACTCCAATCCGCATCACTTCCGACCGGAGTTGGCAGAGTTTTGCGGTCTTCAAGGGGAGCTATTACGTAGCCCGAAGACGTGAAGGCCTCCGACGGCGAGCTTGTTCCAATCTGCATCCGTGCCGACTTGCACGGGGGAAGTACGCTCTGTGGTATTCCCCAAGCCCAACTGGCCTTTTTGGTTACGACCCCAAGCCCAAAGACTGCCATCAGATTTCATAGCCATAGAGAAACCATCACCGGCATAAACCTCAACCCAGTTTGTCGCCGTTCCCACTTGAACCGGCGACAAACGGTCGGTTTTATCACCGAGACCCAACTGACCAAAGGCGTTATATCCCCACGCCCACAATGTTCCGTTGGTTTTAATTGCGAGGCAGTGCCGATCACCCGCCACAGCCTTACTCCAATCCGTTGCGGTTCCAACTTGCTTGGGAGCACGTTGCATATTGAGGTCGCCATGCCCCAATTCCCCAAAAGTGTTGATTCCCCAAGTCCACAACGTGCCGTCAGTCCTCACCGCAACATTATGACTCGCGCCGGCCGAGAGCTTGCTCCAATTCTTGGCCGATCCCACCTGCACCGGAGAGAGTTCATACATGACGGATGGCCCCAAGCCCGCACCACCGTAAGTATTGCCGCCCCACCCCCACAAGGTTCCGTCGCTCTTAAGACCGAGGCTATGACTGTCTCCCGCGACGACCTTAACCCAATTCGTTTCGGCGCCCACCTTCGCTGGTTGAAAATGAGCAATCACCAACTGACCAAATGTCGGCTCACCCCAAGCCCACAACGAGCCATTGCTTTTTATGGCGATGGATCGCGTTCGCCCCGCTGCCACCTTGCTCCAATTGGTATCCGTACCAACCTGCACCGGAGAAGATCGGTCCGTGGTGTCGCCGAGCCCCAACTTTCCTCTGAGATTTGAGCCCCAAGCCCATAATGTGCCGTCCGATCGAATCGCCATGCTGTGGTTGTAGCTCACCGAGATTTCGACCCAATTCGATAGAGATCCGATCTGAACCGGCGATGAGTAACTCGCTGTATTCCCTTGACCTAATCGGCCGGTCGAGCCATCCCCCCAGGCCCACAACGTGCCGTTGGTTTTGATCGCGAGGCTGTGGCTGTCGCCCGCCACGATTTTACTCCACCCCGTTCCCACTTGAATGGGCGACGATTGCCCCGTCGTATTTCCATTTCCCAACTGCCCTTTCGAATTATCTCCCCACGCCCACAATGAACCATCGTTCTTAATCGCGAGGGCATAACTAGCTCCCGCGGAGATCTTACTCCAATTCGTGAGCGTGCCGAGTTGGACGGGAGAGTTCCGGGTCGTTGTGTTCCCGAGCCCCAACTGACCTTTAGAGTTGGCGCCCCACGACCACAACGAACCGTCGATCTTCAAGGCGAGACTATAGTAGGTGCCAGCCGAGACCTGACTCCAATCAGTTTCGGTGCCCACTTGCATAGGAGACGATCTCGCGGCACTATCGCCAAGCCCTAGTTCGCCATAGGAGTTGGCTCCCCACGACCACAAGGTTCCGTCGGCTCTAACGGCCAGACTATGGCTTGCGCCCGCAGCGATTTTACTCCAAGCGTCCGTTCCCAATTGCACCGGAGACAATTGATCCGTTCGATGCCCAAGTCCCAACTGACCATTGATGTTTCGGCCCCACACCCACAACGTACCGTCACTTTTGAGAGCCAGACTATGCTGAAATCCCAGTGAAACCTCCGACCAACCGTCTGAAGAGCCCACTTGCGCCGGCCGCGAATGCCAAATCCCCAGTATCCCGTTTTCATTTGAGCCCCATGCCCAAAGTGTACCGTCGGTTTTTATCGCCAAGGTATGATTTCGCCCGACCGCAATTTCATTCCAATTCGCATCGGCGCCGACTTGTTCGGGAGTTAACCGGCCCGCGGTATCCCCAAGGCCCAACTCACCAGTCGAATTCCCTCCCCAGGCCCACATCGACCCATCGCTTTTGATCGCCATCGTGCGGGAGGAACCGGTAAAAACCTTGTTCCATGATCCGACCGGAGAACTCCAAGTCGGACTGTTACGATCCGTCGTATTTCCGAAAGCTAATTGGCCGTAAGCATTGTCGCCCCAAGCAAACCAGCCTTGCGATTGATCGACAGATGCTCCTTTCCAAAAACCGATCGTCGGGCGGAACGCTTTCGCTTTTTCCAGAAACCCGAACAGCGGAGAAAGAAACGCGAAAAACGAAAATAAGCCTGAACGCTTTAAGAAATCACGGCGGCTGCTGCGGTGAGCTTCTTTACTCATAATTTGTTTGCCCACCTTCTCTCCCGCCGTGTGACGGGCGTGATCCGTTTGACACTCCTTCTTTTATGCTAACAGCGAGCCTACGATTAACTAGAAGGGATGAACTACCAGAAGGAAATCTACCTGATTCAGAGCAAGTGAACAGTCTTTAAGATGGATCTTTGCGTAAACCGAAAGTGTGAGCCATGCCGACGCCGATTCGACTCCAATTGAGAGCCGTGCCGATCTTGGCTGGCGTGTAACGGTTCGAGGCGCTCCCAAAACCTAATTGACCCGAGTAGTTCGCTCCCCAGGCCCAAAGACTACCGTCCGCTTTCATTGCAAAGCAAGCGGAGCTGCCGCTACCACAGAAAATATCCGTCCAGTCCGTCGCAGTTCCGACTTGCACAGGAGACGAACGATTCGTCGTGTTTCCGGTGCCCAACTGACCATAGATATTCCATCCCCACGCCCAGAGCGTGCCGTTGGTTTTGAGCGCCAAGCAATGATACTCACCCACCGCGATTTTGCTCCAATTCGCGTCCGTTCCGACCTGTACAGGAGAGGACCGGCTCGTCGTATCACTGAGCCCCAACTGCCCGTAGACGTTGTATCCCCATGTCCAAAGAGTGCCGTCCGTTTTGAGTGCCACTGAAAATACAGTGCCGGCTAGAGCCTGTTTCCAATTGTTATCGGATCCCACTTGTACCGGGAAGTTGGCTCCAGAGGAGCTAATTCCCAACTGCCCGGATCCGTTGGCGCCCCACGCCCATAAAGTGCCGTCGGTCTTAAGACCCAAACTATGCGAGCTGCCGGCGGAGATCTGAAGCCAATCTGTATCCGCGCCGACCTGCCCCGGCTGAAAGTAACTAATCCCCAGTCGACCGGAACTCGGAATTCCCCACGCCCATAAAGTGCCGTCCGCTTTTATCGCGAGCGCATGACTGGCTCCAGCCGCGATCTTACTCCAATTTGTGTCCGTTCCGACCTGAACCGGCGATGAACGGTTCGTGTCGTCGCCGAGGCCCAACTGACCGCCTTCGTTGTCGCCCCATGCCCAAATCGTGCCATCAGATCTGAGAGCTAAACTCACCATTCCTGAAGCCGAGACCGCTACCCAGGTCGTGAGAGAGCCAACCTGAATAGGAGACGAACTGTTCGTCGTGTTTCCGCGTCCCAACTGGCCATACGTGTTTCGGCCCCAAGCCCACAACGTGCCATCAGTTTTAAGAGCAAGACTGTGAACCGATCCTGCCGCGATCGCGCTCCAATTCGTCGCACTTCCAACTTGCACGGGAGACGAGCGGGACGACGTGTTTCCAACGCCCAGCTGACCATAGGTATTGGATCCCCAAGCCCATAAAGTGCCGTCCGTCTTAATGGCGAGACTATGACTTGCTCCTGCCGAGATCTTGCTCCAGTTCGTACCGCCTCCGACTTGGACTGGAGAGGAGCGGGACGTCCTATCCCCAGTGCCCAAGTGGCCACTGCTGTTATCTCCCCAAGCCCATAAAGTGCCGTCCGTCTTAATGGCGAGACTATGGTTCCCTCCAGCCGAAACTTTATTCCAATTGGCGCCTGTTCCAATTTGTATGGGAAATGATTGACTTGTTCTATCTCCTGTACCCAATTGGCCGTAGAAGTTATCCCCCCACACCCACAAAGTGCCATCGGTCTTAATGCCGAGAACATGGCTCCCTCCAGCCGCACTCTTGCTCCAGTTCGTGGCGCTGCCCACTTGCACAGGCGAATATTGGTCCCAATAAACCTCTCCTAGGCCTAACCGACCGAACGTGTTGTCGCCCCACGCCCAAAGTGTTCCATCGCTTTTGATGGCGTACGTGCGATTCCCGAACGTCGCGACCTCAACCCAATCATTCAACGCCCCTACTTGCGTGGGCCTTGAATGCCAAATACCGAGCCGACCGCCGTCTGCATTACCCCATGCCCAAAGCGTTCCGTTTGTTTTGATCGCTAAGTTGTACCAATACCCTCCCGAAACCTCTTTCCAGTTTGTGTCTGCTCCCACTTGCACGGGAGATGAGCGATCCAAGGCGTCGCCAACACCTAACTGCCCGTATTTATTTTCACCCCACGCCCATAAAGTGCCGTTGTTTTTGATACCAACAGTGTGATACAGCCCGCCAATAATTCGGTTCCAATCCTCAACGCCGCCGAGAAGAGTGGGAACTGTGCGATCCATCGTATCGCCGACGCCGAGCCGGCCATCAGTATTGACTCCCCAAGCGTACCATCCTTCCGAGGGAGCGGGTTTTCCCTTCCAAAAGCCAATCGTGGCGCGGAACGCTTTCGCTCTGTTGAGGAAACCGAAGAGCGGAGAGAGGAAGGTAAAAATCGAAAACAAACCAGAGAACTTTAAAAACTCACGACGGCTCCGGTGAGAGTCGCTCGTATCCATATTCATCTTCCTCACCGTCGCTCCTACGTGAGAAATGGATAAACAAAACCCTTTTCTCTTATGCTAGCGGCATCTATGCGATTAACCAGAAATACGAAGTACTAGAACTAATGAACAGGAATGGTCCTAGAATATGCAGGACGGATAACGAAAAGTACCAGCTAGTCTTTCAGCTTGTAAAGTTGAAGGAAACACGTAGGCTTCCGGAGTCGTGAGAGTGAAGTGAAAGCCTCATTTCCACCTACAGTCGGCATAACTTCATGATGACCGTCTCAGTCTTTGCGTAAACCAAG
>CALBDW010000038.1 GCA_937927435.1 uncultured Bdellovibrionales bacterium | reverse complement strand
CCTGAATCCAGAAGGCGACGTTCCTGTGCAAAGGCTCGCCCGTCGGGCGCAAAATACGACCGTGATAGGTCACCAACGGGCTTGCCCAAGCAGCGCTAACAAAAAGATAGGCCAAAAAGAATACAAGGAGATTCGCAAAGGAGAACGGACGAAGACCGCTCACATAGCAATAAAACCCTGCATGTCTACAGCCCGTATCCGAATGAGATCCCCCTTTCAAACTTCCACCTCGTGTGACGCGCCCATTGAGCGTATCCACCACAGAAACAGCCGCCAAAGGGATACTTTTACTCCCAGAGTACTCATCGGGATTAGAGGTCGATTCCTTAAAAATAGACGGCGAAATTCGCGATTTAACTCGGAAACATTCAAATATATCTCAAATAGAGACGCTCAAAGTTAGACAAGCTTGATCGTCTTCACGAAATCCGCTTCTACCAAGCGACCGCGTCTTTGCGGGAAACGTAGTCCTCGCGGATCCACCGGCGGATCCTATTAAGGAGCTCATCGGAATGGCCAAAGAAAATGAACTGGCTGCGATACTCGCGGGAATCATCAAGCTTCACCGAGTCGTGACAACGCCCGAGAATCCAAACATCATCGCCGAAAATTTCGGTGAAAAACTGCTGGAAGGCTCCCGGCTCAAAGGGCGCTGAATGACGGATCACGAGTCCGTATTCCGAAAGCTCCTCCATTAAAACGCTGTGACCAAGTATGGCCGGTAACTCAACGGGTATCCAGGGCTGAGGGTCGAGTTCGTTGGCCAGCAGAAGGTCTGAGACCGCCGCGCGGAGTTTTAGGAGCAAAAGACGCCGGTCAAGCGGCTTCCACATGAAATCGGAGACTCCCTCCAAGCAAAAATCGTCGGCGCGCAACCGCTCGCGCGGATCCGCCATCACGATGATTTTCGGAAGCAGATCGGAAGCCTTCAAAATCAGGCTGCTTCGCAAAAGACCAACAAAACGCTCGAGCCATTTTTCTGGATTCGCACCGAGAAAAGCTCCGTCGATCAAAAATGCGTCGAAGCGGAAATCACTTTTCGTCTGTAACCCCTCTATTTCATTATACCGTCGGGTCTTTTCGCGCCATTCAGCTTCGTCCACTTCAGTCAAGTCGACTTGTATTGTTGGAATACCATCCGCTTCTCCCGTTTTTTCCAGACTACCGTGCGCTTCGAAATGAGCGAAGCGGTGTTTGGAAAGAGGAATACGAAACAGCGTGCTGGCCGCGCTTCCCGATTCAACGCACGCGAGAAATTCATGAAACGCGTTCCGGTCGCCGTGAAATATAGCGTACTTGAAACGCTCGGGGTCCTCAAACCAGTAGCTCGCCGGTCTTCCAAAGACCTCTTCGTTTTGCCTAAGAACGGGTTCGAAGCGGAGAAGTTCATGCGTTTTTCCACGCAGGAATAAAGTGAGTTTCTTCCCATTCGGCAATACTTCATCCAGAAGAGAGATGATATCGTCCAAGGACGCGCTCTCAGGCTCGCGAACACTTGTTTTCACCTGCGGCTCAGTAAGATTCTTTATCGCTTCGGCGAAGCGCTCAAACGAGGAGAAGTATTTGACCGACACGTCCTTAAAATTCGATTTCAAGATGGCCTTCGCCTCCTCCCGCGCTCCTTGGTTCATGTCGAGAATCGCGATACGGGGAGCCAGAGAGGGGAATTCCTTCTCGATACTGAAAGAGCTGTCACTGAACCGGCTCGCCAAGGTCGCCGTGCGCGGATTCCGCCCGCCCGTTCGCTTACGCGTATCGAATGCCGGAGGCCTCCACACCTTGCTTTTCATTGAGATCTGGTTCGCGCGAATATAACGCCGGATCGAGGAAAGCTGGCCCGCTTTGAGCCCAAATAAAGAAAGACGCGCCAAGTATTGATCCTCGTAAACCGGATGCTTCACGCACTCGTACACGCGCCCGATTAAGCGGCGGTCGGATTTTTCACCGAACAGGTCCGCGTGAATCGTCGCGAACGAGCCCGTCCGCAAAGGAACGGAACAACGAATGCCGACCGCGAACTCCGAGATTTCGTCGATTTGGATCTGTTGGCCCACTTCGATGATTTCGCGGGTTCGCGCGCGGAACAAAAATCTCGGGATAATATGTTTCGCGTCGTTGATGAGAATCTCGACCTTTTGCTGGAACAAGGTCCTATCGAGCGGCTTAACGATGAGATCGTCGACCCATTCGTTTTGAAAAATTTCAAGACGGAGCGTCCCACCCTCATAAGCCATGACGAGAAGTTTCGGACGCTCGCCGACCAGAAAGGGGGCCTTCTCCCGCGTGACTTCGTGAAGGTGCTCAAGCCAACTAAGCGGTCTGGCCCCCATCAAGTCCGCGTCGACAATGAAAAGCCCGATCGGCGGCGCCGGCGCCACGCCGATGCGTTCTAGCATGTCGACGTACGACTCAAAACTCAAATAGGTCTCCGTCCGCATCTTTTCCGGAGCGACTTGACGCAGCCATATTTCTAATTGGACGGCAAGCTTCGAGTCGTTCGTTAAGAGGATGGTCGTCCGCATCGGAAGGTGTTTACTCCGTTAAGATAATTTTAAATTCGGTGCGATACCATCACAAGTCCGGAGTCCAGGAAACTCCTGGCTTTTTCGAAACATCGGCACTAGATAATGGACGTTATGAAAATCACAGTTCTGCAACATTCGTTGGATACGCCCGTCGGCACTTTGAGCGACTGGGCCCAGACAAAAGGTCATGAACTCGACGTTCGGCATCTCTATGCGGGCGCGGCACTTCCTCCTCTTTCGCAAGTCGAGTGGCTAGTGATTCTCGGCGGCCCGATGAACGTCGATGAGCACGATCAACATCCGTGGCTCGTTAAAGAAAAAGAATTTATCAAGCAAGCCGTCGACGACCGCCGCATCTGCCTGGGCATTTGCCTCGGCGGACAACTTCTCGCCCGAATCTTGGGCGCCAGCGTGAAAAGGCACACTCATTGGGAAATCGGTTGGCACCCCATCGATTTTGAAACCGGTGAGCGTCTCTATATGTTTCAATGGCACCAGGACACGTTCGACATTCCGGAAGGGGCCCGTCGCATCGCCACGAACAAAGTCACCGCCAACCAAGCATTCGTCTTCGGCGACCACGTGGTCGGCCTTCAATTCCACCCCGAAGCCACGGACGAATGGGTGCGCGAATGCATGGAAGAAGCCCCCTATCCGACCGGCCCTTTCGTGCAGCCGCCGGCTTTGCTTCGTGAAGGCCTTATTCATCGCCCTCCGATGACGGCTTGGTTCTTCCGTCTTCTTGATGAAATGGAAGCCAAGGCCCGGGCCCAGGGCTCTCAGAAATAACCCGTGGTTTTGAGTAAAAAATAGGCAGCCCATCGTCTG
>CALBDW010000037.1 GCA_937927435.1 uncultured Bdellovibrionales bacterium | reverse complement strand
CGTCGCCGCAAAAATCGAGATGATTTGCTCTTCGACTTTATACGGAGAATAAGCCGGCTGCTTCAGAAGCTCGACGAGACGGCGACCGCGAGCCAATTGAGCTTGCGATGCCTTATCGAGATCGCTAGCGAAAGCAGCGAACGCTTCGAGCGAGCGGAACTGAGCAAGTTCGAGCTTCAGCGTACCGGCAACTTGTTTCATCGCTTTGATTTGGGCCGCACCACCAACCCGCGACACCGACTTACCAACGTTCACTGCCGGACGGATCCCTTTGTAGAAGAGGTCACTCTCAAGGAAGATCTGACCGTCAGTGATCGAGATAACGTTCGTCGGAATATAGGCGGAGATATCGTTCGCTTGCGTTTCGATGATCGGCAACGCCGTCAACGAACCACCACCGGCTTCGTCGCTCATCTTAGCCGCACGCTCAAGGAGACGAGAGTGCAGATAGAAGACGTCACCGGGATAAGCTTCGCGGCCCGGCGGACGACGAAGGAGGAGCGAGAGCTGACGGTAAGCTTGAGCTTGCTTCGTCAAGTCGTCGTAGATGATGAGCGCGTGGCGTCCCGTATCGCGGAAGTATTCAGCCATCGCGCAGCCGCAGTACGGAGCCAAGAATTGCAGCGGAGCCGGATCCGACGCGGTCGCCGCAATGACCGTCGTGTACTCCATCGCGCCTGCATTACGGAGTTTTTCAACGACCTGAGCGACGGTCGAACGCTTCTGGCCGATCGCCACGTAGAAGCAGTGAACGTTTTGGCCTTTTTGGTTGATGATCGTGTCAAGCGCGATCGTCGTCTTACCAGTCTGACGGTCGCCGATGATCAACTCCCGCTGACCACGCCCGATCGGAATCATGGCGTCGATCGCCTTGATACCGGTCTGCAGCGGTTCATGAACCGGTTGACGGTAGACGATACCGGGAGCCTTGAGTTCGACAATGCGGTAATGATCCGTTTTGATAGGACCACGGCCGTCGATCGGGTTACCGAGAGCGTCGACAACGCGGCCGAGGAGAGCTTCACCGACTGGCACTTGGACGATTTTTTTCGTCCGTTTCACCGTGTCGCCTTCACGGATACCGCGGTCGTCACCGAAGATAACAACACCGACTGATTCCGCTTCGAGGTTCAGCACCATGCCCACCGTTTCGCCGGGGAACTCAACGAGCTCACCCGCCATCGCGGTCTCAAGACCATAAACCCGGGCGACGCCGTCACCGACGGACAACACAGTCCCGGTCTCCGTCACCTCGATGGACTTGTTATAGTTTTTAATTTGCTCCTTCAGGATCTTGCTAATCTCGTCGGCGCGGATATGCATTTCCATGGTTAAACCGTTCTCCTCTTCAGTTCTTCATTCAAACGACGAAGGTGGGTCGAAATACTGTCGTCAAAGGTAAAGCTTCCCACCTGAGCCACTAAGCCGCCGATCACGCTCGGATCGACTTTATAGGTCATTATGACTTTCTTTTTAATGGCATTCTCTACGGTCGACTCGATTTTTTGGCGCTCTTCAGCGCTGAGCGGAACCGCAGAGCGAACAGTGCCTCGGCAGACGTTGTTGGCGGCATCCGCCGCCGCCTCGTAAGCCATGACGACTTCATCGAAAATTCCGAAGCGGTCCTTACGCACCAGAAGCTTTACCAAATCCGCGGTTTCTTGGGAAAATCCTTTGCCATCGAAGGCCTTTTCCACAACGGCCAAACGCTCGGCACGAGGAACCATCGGATTCGTCAGGAAATTGCGTGTTTCCACATCCTTGTTGAAGGCCTCTTGCAGGACGCGAAGTTCGTCCATGACTCTGTCTTGAGTGCGATTGTCGACAGCCAACTCAAAGATGGCCTTTGCGTAACGATGAGCGAGTTCTGAAATCTTCATGGATGGGCCTCGCGGATTTTGTCGACAAACTCTGTCTGCAGGCGTTTTTGATCATTTTCGACCATTTTGTCTCGCAGCATTTTTTCCGCCATCGCGACAGCCTGATCTAAAAGTTCACGCCGCAGTTCCATCTTTGCTTTTTCGAGTTCGATCGCGACCGTTTGATTCGCTTCGAACTTGAGTTTTTGCGCAAACTCTTCAGCCTCGCGCTGAATTCTCTCGAGCATCGCAGCCGCTTCTTTACGAGCATTTGCAAGAGAACTTTCAGACGTGTTCTCGAGGGTCGCCAAGCGCTCTTGGATTTCGCGTTTCTTGGCCTCAGCTTCCTCACGAGCGTGTTCAGCTTTGCGCAAAGCCTGCTGATAGTTCTCCACGCGAGACTTAAAAAACTCGCGAACCGGCTTGCGAAGAACGAAGTAAACGAGAGCGACGTAGATCGCAAAGTTAATAACTTGCAAGCCCACAACCGACGGGATTCCATGCTCGCCGCCGCCGGCGGCAAACGCTGCGACCGGCGCGACTGCAAGAGCCAAGTATGATGCAAGACCGATGATCTTTTTCGTCATAAGGAGATTTCCTTACCGGCGAGTTTGGATGCGATAGCGGAGCTGATCGCGGGAATTTCTTCTCCCAAAGATTTTCGCGCAGCCTGCACCTCTTTTTCGAGAGTGGCTTTGGCGGTTCTTAAGATATCGTTAGCTTCAGCGCGCGCTTGGTTAACGAGTTCGTCGTACTTCGCATTCGCTTCAAGGCGGGCACGATCGAAGTAGTGTTTGATTTCGGCATTGAGCGCACGAGCTTTTTGCTCGTACGTCGTTTGCAGGCGAGTCGCCTCTTCGATCAGACGCACAGCCGTCTCCTCGTTGCCGACCGTGCGTTTCTCGCGCTCTTCGAGAGCTTTGGCGTACGGTTTAAGAACGAGCTGAGTTAGAAAAATATACGAAATGCCGAAGCACACCAGGTGGACGAAAAACGTCCAGTCAACTCCAAGAGAGCTTAAGATATTCATTATCAGCGAAACCCGTTAGTTTTTTGCGGACTTGGTTAGCACCGCGGCATTTCGGGAGTCAAGAAGATATATCCCGTATGAAGATGATCTTTACGGCCGAAATCACACTTTAGGCATGTAAGAAGCACCTTCAAACGTAACCCCCTCGTCGATTCGTAGACTTGGAGAGGTCACGGTGCCTCTAAAGACGGCAGGCGGGTACATAATAACCCGCCGGCGAGCGAAAACATTTCCGGTAAAGTTTCCGCTGATGATGACGACATCGGCTTCGACTTGAGCCTCCACCCGGGCTCCCGGATCGATCACAAGGGTGTCGCGCGTGAAAATTTCACCTTTGAAATCTCCGCCAATACGGACAGTACCCTCAAAGGTGAGCTTACCTTCAAAAGAAGCCCCTTGATCCAAAAGGGCCGTCATCTGCCCAGGCTCAATGGCTTCTTTGAAATCGGGCTCTTCAGG
>CALBDW010000036.1 GCA_937927435.1 uncultured Bdellovibrionales bacterium | reverse complement strand
CGCGACCCCGCGCATTTCATCGATTGGAATGGTGATGGCGCGTTTGCCCGGCGACACTTCGAATGACAGACCTGTCTGCGGGCCCGGCAAGAGGAGCTTGTTTCGGATGATCTGTTCCCCTTTCATGATGGGGACGGCCGCGACTTGGCCCACGGCCTCCTCGGGGTCAGATATCGCGCCCGGCTGGATAAAGTCGACCGGCTGGTCGATGTAATCGAGCTTCGACTCGTTGACCGTTTCCATTTCGAGGATGTCTTCTTTGGCGATAACGACCCGTTTCGTGGAGCCGAATTTTTTCGCCATTGCGGCCTTTTGCTCTTGGGACCAACTATATAGCAGGAAGATCGCAAAGAGCGCCGCGCCGATTGATATCCAGAGTGTCCGCGATTCGTTGCTGTTCATTGCCGGTCCTCGTTCGTTAATCTCCGCACCTGTTGTTCAGGCAGATTCCGTAAGTCACCATGATCCATGTTGGGCTCACCTCAACCTGGCGGTTTCTGCGTCCTTGAAGAAGCTCTTCGGCTTCATGGACGTCTCGGTTATGAATGTCCGGGTTGTTTTCGCTGGGTCCCGGATCGATCGGGATACCCATGCGGATCGGCCTTTGCGTCGCCCGGAACTCATCACCGGTTTTCGTACCGATCGCCATGATCGTGTGGAACCTGTTTCCGTTCGCGCGAAAATGGTATCTCCCGGTCCCTCTGTCCCGGAAATAGGTGAGATCGGTCCGATTGCGAAAGGTTTCGAACGCGTAAGTCCTCGCGGCGATCGTGTATTTGATCGCCGTGTGAATGGTGCCGAAGGCACCGAGCGTGTAGGCGAAAAGATAGAGAAAGACAAGGATCAGCGGTAGCGTTTCAAGCGTCGCCATCCCCTTCTCAGAGTTTCTTTTTTTGTCAGCCTTGCGGCCGTCGCGCACGCTCTTCATTCAGCACCCGTTATCAGTGATCAATTTCGCCTCGGAACCGGGTGTTCCCGAATAGGCCCCATCCAGCCGTTTGATGTGTTCGTACCTCAGGCGGTTGAACTGTTCCCGGCACTCGGTTGTTGAAACTTCCCGGTTCAGGTAAGAATTAAGAGTCGCTTTGCCGACCCCGGAGTCTTCGGCGGTCGATCCCAGTAACGGGAGACGCATGTGCAGAAGGCGTGCGTCCATCGGAATCTGCACGCCGACGAAAGTGTTGTCGTCCGGGTTGTCGACGGGATACTCGGATGAAAAGTCGCCAATGTTCGGCTCTCCGAGCCTCATCCATTCCTGTCCCAAAAATCTCTTGAACGCGCTTTTTGACATGATTTCGTTGAACTTCGCCATCGCGAGCTCGCGCTGCGCGTTTTCCGTTTCATGCGCTCCCGCATAAGCACGGGAAGTGGCGAACGTCACGTATTGCGCGGCCTCGACGAGCGCGAGTGTGACCGAGATGGCGAAGAAAACCGTCGCGAAGCCGAGAGCCATGAAGAGCGCAAAAATGAAGTCGAGCGTGATGAAGCCGCTCTCGCTCGCGCCTTGTTTTTTTATTTCGCTCCGTTTCGACCAGTTCAAGTTCGCACTCCATCGGACGCTTTAAGGAGCCGTATCGCCCGAGAACGATCCGTGCCTGTTCAGCAAGTTCGGATGCCGTTCCTTCGCGTCCGCTGTCCATTCGCCGTTTTCAATCATGTTCTTCAACGGCTGCCACGGCCCGGCGACGAAAGCTGAAACCCATTGCCGGGACTGGATCTCGTTGAAGAGAAAGATCGACAAAGACAGGAAGATGGAGAGCAGCAACACCATCTCCAACGTCATTTGTCCTGTTTGTCCCTCCATTTTCCGTTCCATCAAAAAAAAGCCCTCGTCCAAACCAGATGAGTCATCCAGCCGAGAAGCAAGCCGACGGTGAACGGGATTTTGTGCAGCTCCAATTTCGCCCGCTGCTCTTTCGAACTGCTTAAAACCGCAATCATGTTTCCGAGGGTCGCCTTCAATTGGCCTTGCAGGATGACCTGCAGGAGTCCGAACAGAGCCCCCCATATCAACGAGAGGATGGCGACGTTAATCACCGCGTTCCAACCGACCACGGCACCGAATGCCGCCATCAGCTTCATGTCTCCGGCGCCGATCACTCCCAAGAGAACGAGAGGGAGCAAAATTGCCATGCCGGCGATGAACCCGGTAATGGCACCGCCGACGCCCGCCACTCCTCCGGTGACCGCGGACACGATGAACGCGATGGCGGTTGCTGCGAGAAAGAGTTGATTATGCACCTTTCTCGAGCGCAAATCGTCGATCACGCCAGCGATGAGAATCAAAGTTGCTGTGATCGTAATAGCGTTCGCTATCATAGTGTTCCGTCCGGCGACCTTCCATCGGGCTTGTACCACATGTTGTAGGCACCTCTGGCCTTGAACTCCCGGCCGTGTGATATTTGGCGTTCAATACGGGCGGCCAAACGGGGCCCTGACCGTCCAAAAACTTGAATCGGCCCTTTCTCGCCGAAGAAAATTCCTCCGACGATGAACGCCCAAATTGCCAAGAGAAGGACCAGTTCCGTCGTCATAGATTATTAGAGGTTGAAGCCCGCGACTTTTCCGGCGATGTCATTAACTTTGTCGTTGATGATGTCTTTCAGTTTCGGACCGAAGAAAATCGCGATCCCGACGACAATCGCCAAAAGCAAGATGTATTCGGTCGCACCTTGAGCGGATTCGTCTTTCCAAAGCGCGCGAACTTTGTTCATGACCGTTTTCATTTGGCCCCCTTTCCTAAATCCTCTTTTCATTATCGGCGGAATGTCGGGACGAGTTGAGACTTAGGCGCTTGTTTCAACTTGAAAAGTCGGAGACGCGGCGAACTGCGGGTGACAATTGGACTTTTTCGCCTTCATGTTTGACAGTTGGGCGTTTCAGATTGAAACAATGTCGAGAGACTCGACAATCGGCGTGTATCTTTGGGGACGATTGGAGAGAGTGCGCCGATTTAGCCCCACTTCGGGAAAAAGGATCTCGTATGAAAAAAGTCGACAGCGTCATCGCGTGCCTGGAAACAAATTCAATAGCCTTTGGTTATCGGGTTCTCGGAGAAGTGGCGGCCATGTCGCATTCGCGCATTTTGGAGGCTTCGCCTAGTGGCCGAGGCTTCTTCATTTTGTTGACGGGCGCCCGGGATGACTTAAGCAGCGTTGTTCATGAGGTGCGGCATCGCCTGGATCCGAATTCGTGGGTCGACTCGGAAGTGGTGGAATCGAAAGATCCAAGGGTATTGGAGGCGCTGTATGCGCTCCCTCAAGAGTCCCTTGCGGAGAGTCTGGTGGTCGTGGAGTGTGAAACGATCAGCGGATGTCTCGCGGCGGCCGTCACTCTTGTCGAAGGCCATGGACTCGCGCCCATCGAACTTCGGATCCAACGATCAACGTCAGGCGGCGCATACGGGTTCTTCACAGGGAGCGCGCAACAATGTGGCCCAGCGGCCGAAGAGATCCGTCACAAATTGGCGGCATCCGGACGTAAGGGCCGTGTCGAGGTGATTGATCGGCCATCCAAAGCGTTTCGCGCGTTTTTTGAACTCGAAAACAACAAGTGATTACATGCAACTATTGATGCCCATCTCGAACTTGGCCTGCCACGCGGTGTCTCTGCGAACCCGCAGCTGGCCGATGGCGCTGCGAAACTCCCTCACCTCGTGACGGTTGAGTTTGCAAGCTTTGATGAACGCCTGTAGGGCTTCTTCGTTCTTCTGCAGCTCGAACGCAGCTTTGCCGTACCCGATCCAAGCACGAACCGATTTCGGATCGGCGGCGGCGGCGCGTTTGAAATAGTTGTAGGCCGTCACCATATCGTTCTTCGATATGGCCAGTTCTCCCAAGGCCCACTGGACAGGCTCGGATGCCGGAAACCTCTTCGAGGCGCTGCTGAGGACGCGTTGGGCCTCTTTCGTTTTTTCGAGATTCATGAGCGCCAAGCCGAGGTACATGTGGTTTTCCGGTACGTCCGGGGCGCGTTCGATCGCTTGTTCGCATGTGACTTTCGTCGCTTCATTGTATTGGTCGAGGGCCCATAAGCGGCAAAGAGAGCTGAGAATTTTCGCGTCTGCGCCGAAGCGCTTGCGCATGTCTTCAAGCACGTTCCGCGCCTCAAAACGTTCACCTTTCTTCTCGAGTTCTTCGGCGAGCGCTTCATAGGCCGGGCGGTAGAGCGGATTAAGTGTTCTCGCTTCTTGGAACGCCTTGAGAGCGTCATCGACTCGACCTTGCTGGCGCAACAGCGCGTGTCCATAAGCGGTTCTGACGACGTAGTCTTTCGGGTTTTTGGCAATGCAGAGTTCGAGAGTTTTAATTTCGTTGAGATAGTCTTTTTTCGCCTCATAAGCTTTCGCGAGCAGCAAAAGGCCTGCACGCGGAAGGGTGTCGATCGCTGGCTTCAGAATCTTGATGGTTTCGTCATAGTTTCCGCGGTCGAATTGCGACTGGGCGAGATTCATCATGGAACCTGTTTTGTCGTCCATGTCGGTGTTCGGTTTTCGCGTTTTCGGTTTGGCAGCCTTCGGTTTCTCAATTTGAGGCGGTTTTTTATTGAGATCCGAAACCTCTCTATCCAACTCTTCCAGGATTTCGTCTTCCAGACTGACGGCTGGGCCGATTGATGGGGTCAAGACTATCGCCGTGAAAACGCAGCAGAAAATCTTGAGAATATCGGTTAGTCCCTTCATTCTTCCGTCCAAATTGCCGTTGGATAATCAAGCCATCGTGTTCAATTTTGATTCTATATCGGAACGACGGCCCCAAAGGCTTAACGAAAATGGCGGCTTCACGGCGAAAATTTCGAATTTTAGGTAGAATATTCCGGCGGTTGCGCCTAGGGTCCGAATCAGGTCAGGGAATCCTGGAGTACATTCTGCTGCTCGCCATTGTCGTGATGGTGATTCTGGGCATTGTATATCAATTCAATACGGCGTTCAGGAACTGGGCATCGGGCTTCTTCGATGGATATCTTTCATGTTTGTTAGAAACCGGTGAGCTTCCTGGAATCTCCGCCCAATGCGCGGAAGAATGGGCGAATTTTAATCTCGAAGACGGCTCGCGATCTGCGGACGGCTCGTCTGGCGGAGATGGAAACGGCTCGGACCGGAGTGACACGAACAAGAGCTCGAATGAAAACAGTAGTTCGTCTGCGAGTTCCGGGGGCGGTCGAGGCGGGGAAACGTTGGCGGCCGGACGTGGAAGTCGGGTTTCGTTTGCCAGACTTGGTGATAGGGAACGTCCGACGAGCGTGAATGAAGGAGCGTACAACGGTCCGACGGGTGATACGCAACCGTTCGTGCCGCAATCGGTGCGCGTGGGACGCGTAAGCCAGGACAGCAGCCGCAGAGGCTCGGTGTCCATGATTTACTATATAGATGCCGACGAAGAGCGTGAAAAGAATGCACGACCGTCCGCCGCAAAGGTTGGGACGGTTGAAAAAGACGGGTCCGTTCTTCGAACGGGAAAGGCCGTCGAGAAGAACGAAATTCAAAGAACGGTCAGTTCCGAGGAGGAAGCGCCGTCATTCTCGATCGGTCGACTCTTACGTATTCTCCTCATGGCCTGTATTATCATCGCGATGGTCGTCTTTTTCGGCGGTCAACTCCTACAGATCGCGAAGAGCCGCGAAAAAGGCGAATGACGCCCCCAGACACTCTCATTTTTTCCGAACTTCCGAATTGACGTCGGTATAATCGTTTCAGCTCTCCGCAAGCTGAGCTTTTTTGTTTCTCAATGTGACTTCGCTGTGACATGTTCGCCGCGCATCTTTGATTGTACGAAGAAATCTCCAGGGGGGGCTTGAGGGGGGAGATGACCATCATTGAGATCAATAGGTGTCGCACCTTTACATTGGAAGAAGCGCGGAATGTCTTGCCGGTTATTTTCAAGATCACGCGGAGCCACAATCAGAAGGTTGAAGCTCTCATCGAGCGAATCGACGCTTTAACGGGCACCGCGGATGATTCGTTGATCGGCGCCTTGGAAAACGAGGTCAACCAGCTGATCCAGGATTGGCAAGCCAAAGTACAGAAGCTGGGGGCATTCCCGAAGGGTTTATGGCTTGTCGACTTCGATACCGGAGACGGTTATTTTTGTTGGAAATATCCCGAGCCTGATATTGAATTCTGGCATCGGTACACGGACGGTTTCAGCAAACGCGTCCATGTTTCGCAATGGCCTCACGCGTTAGCAAATAGCGAGCGCTTGCTGAAGACCGTTTCGTCGACATCCGAGATTTTGCCGTCGTTGGATTAATTCCCCGTCGGGGATTTTCAATGCGTATCGGGATTGCTCAAATCAATGCCACACTCGGCGATTTCAATGGAAATCGCCGGAAGATTCTCGACTTCGTCGGTCGCGCGAAAGCCGAACAATGCGATTTGGTTGTGTTTCCTGAGCTCAGCCTCATGGGCTATCTGCCGAACGACCTACTGGAACGTTCGAGTGTCGTGGACGAGCAGCTGAAAGAATTCGCCCGTCTGCAACGGGAAATGCCTTCTGGGATCGCCGCCTTGGTCGGACTTGTAACGAAATGCGCATCGAAAAAGGGTAAGCCTTATCACAACTCCGCGGCTTTGATCGAAAAAGGAAAGAAAGCACGTTTTTTCCATAAGGAGCTTCTGCCAACCTATGACGTTTTCGATGAAGCCCGCCACCTGGAAAAGGGATTCCTCAAAAGCAATTTCGTCACTTTCAAAGGGAAAAAGATTCTTGTCACGATTTGCGAAGATATCTGGGGCTGGGAACTCCCGGGGCATCCCACGAACTATCTCGAAAATCCTTTGTTGAATTTTAAGAAGAAGAGAGTCGACGTCGTCGTCAATATGAGTGCGTCGCCGTTCACGCTCGAGAAGGAACGCGACCGCCTAGCTGTCGTGTCGCGCACGGCGCGTTTCTTTCGCGCGCCTGTGGTTTACGCAAATATGGTCGGTGGCCAAGACGAGATCGTGTTTGACGGAGGCAGCTTCGCCGTCGACCGCTCAGGCCGTAAGCTCGTGCAGAGCATTTATTTCAACGAGGATCTGCGCGTGTTCGATCTTGAAAGCGCCAAGCGAGACCGTTCGATGTCCAGGCTGAGCGAGATTGAAAAGATCCGGCAAGCGCTTGTTCTCGGCATCCGCGACTTCGTCAGAAAAATTGGGATGTCGAAAGCCCTTCTCGGTTTGAGCGGCGGTATCGACTCCGCCGTGGTGGCTTGTCTGGCCGTCGAAGCTTTGGGCAAGGAAAATGTGACCGGCGTGACGCTCCCAGGACCTTTCAACGCTCCGGAAAGCAAAGCTTCGGCTGAGGAGTTGGCGGCGAATCTCGGTATCCGTGTCGTGAACTTGCCAATTACGCCGGCTTACGAGGCGGTGCTCGGCACGTTGCATGAGGGCTTAGGTCCATTCGAGTTCGGTTTAGTAAACGAAAACCTTCAGGCAAGGCTGCGCGGCCTTCTTCTGATGGCTATTTCCAATAAAGAGAACGCGCTTTTATTGACGACCGGAAACAAAAGCGAATACGCCGCAGGCTACACCACGCTTTATGGGGACATGTGCGGCGGCCTTGCTCCGATCGCAGATTTGCTCAAGAACCAGGTTTACCAACTCGCTGAAAACTACAATGCCGAACGAAAGGTAATCCCAGAAATCATTCTCACGCGTCCGCCATCCGCTGAATTGAGACCGAACCAAAAAGATCAAGATACGCTTCCGCCGTACGATGAACTGGATAAAAGCGTGCGGAATATCGTTGAAAGACAAAAGCCCGCGCGGACTTCTGTCGACAAATGGTTGGTCACCAATCTGGCAAAGTCGGAGTTCAAGCGTTGGCAGGCACCACCGATTCTTAAGATTTCTCGGCATGCATTCGGACGCGGAAGACGGATGCCGATCGCCCACCGTGCGCGATTGTAAGTTTAGACGAGATCCAGCAGTCCCAGTTGGCGCGGCCGCTTCTCGATTTGCGGGAAACGCATTTCGGGCTTTCCAGTCAGTGAGACCAAGGTGGCCAGCGTCGGCCGAACGCCGTTCGGAGACAGCCGTTCAAGCATTTTGTAAAAGACCTGGCCGCAGTAAGCTGCGTCCTCTTCGGCTCTGTGGAAATTCGTCGACTGGATGCCCAGGTGCTGTACGAGCGTTCCCAGTTTGTAGTTTGCGAGACCGGGATAGACTTTTTTCGCAATTGGGAGAGTGTCCAGGATCACTCCACCGGGCGCGCTTGTTTCGTACTTTTTGATATCCGCGATCAAGAACTGAGCGTCAAACGCGGCGTTGTGAGCAACGAGAGGAGTGTCACCGCAGTACTCGGCGAACGCGTCCAACACGTCGGTGATCGAGGGTTTCCCGACCAACATGTCGTCGGTGATGCCGTTCACTCGCGAGGCGGCCTCAGGCATTGGGATGCCCGGATTGATAAGAGTCGCGAAGATCGTTTCGGGTACGCCTTCTTCATTGAAAGTAACGGCGCCGATCTCCACGATCTGGTCCACACCCGGTAGAGTTCCTGTTGTCTCTAAGTCGAACGCAATGAATCTCATGTCTTCCCTGGAAAACTGCCCTTTCATCTGTACCCGGTCGGGGATTCGAAGTCAAAAAGACAAGGTGCGACATTGGCGGTGAAGAGCGAATTGATTAAGATATAGGCAGGGGGCTAAATGTTGAAACTCCTCAAGGCTTTACGGTATCGCGGTACTCACTTCATGTGGATAGAAACTCGCGACGGGCTTTCGTGTGAAGCGAAATTCTCGAGCGGCAAGTCCATCCTGGAGGCGGCCCTTACTTCCGGAATAGAGATTCCGAACTCCTGTGGGGGGATGGGGACGTGTGGCACTTGCCGAATTGAATTCATCGAAGGCGGCGACGACGTCGACCCTCCTAACGAGATCGAACTCGAAACGGCGAGAGAAAAGAATTTTAAGAAGAGTGAAAGGCTGGCTTGTCAGATCGTGGCAATACCTGGGTGCAGAGTCCGGGTGTTGTGACTATTCGACGTAAAACGGATTCGTGTAGATCCAAGTGATCCACCGCTGGCCGTCGACCAGCGTGAGCGTTGGGAAAACGCGGACGATGACGCGGTAAACGCCTTTCCCATGAATGTCGTACTCGGTTTCCAGTGAATTGGAGGCCATGAGTTCTTGGCCGTCTTTGAGAAATTTCGTTTCGAACGGAACGTTCGGTTTGCGCGGAATGTGAACAACCAGCTTCATTCCGGTGGAAAACTTCACGCGGCTCCCCATCGGATGAATCTTCTCGCCGTCTTTGATGTAAGCGGCGAAACCCTTCGGGTTGCCCAAGACATCCAGGCACATGTAGAACTGGCCGCCGGCGAGTGCGCCGAGAATTTTCCGTCGGTCGCTGGCCACGTCCCCGGTCAGTTCCGAACGCAAAAGAACATGGTTCGAGACGAGCGAAAACGAAAGTTCATAGGGGGGGAACCGGACGTAGTTCGATCCCAAGGGGCCGGCGCGCGCAGTCGCTTCCGCTCCCGCGATGCCGATCGTCGGGCGTGAAACCGAAAGTTGATCCCAAAGGTTTAGCTCCGCTTGCGGCTCCTCATATAGGCGCAACAAAGCGAGTTTCGGGTTGAACGGATAAACAAGGGCACTCCAAATGAACGAGAGCTTTGATTCGCTCCAGGCTCTCTGCCAAACGGATTTCAAGTTAATGACCTCAATCCCGTCGAGTCCTGAGGGATAAGCGCCGGTCCACGTATAACCGGGTCTTGACGGATGCGCCAACACAAGCAGATCAGGCTCGGCATCCGCGCCGGTTTGTGACAGAAGATCGGCGAGGAGTACTTGTGCTTGTCCGATCGATTCGATGGAATGGCGTTGCAGGCGGTCGTAGTGGATTAATCGCGATTCGAGATAGCTGTAGACATTGCCTGAGAGAAGCAAGAGTTGACGGTGATATCCTTCGGAAATCGGCGGTCCAGAAAAGACGTTCAAATCGGTCACGATAAGATAATCGAGGCCCGCATCCTGGGCGGCGCGCGCGATATCTTGGATACCACCGCTACCCATTCCGCGATTGGAATGTACGTTCGTGACGCCGCGATAGTCATAGAAGCCAGCCGCGTTCGCCGGCTCCAATTCGTCAGGAAAGACGCTGACCTGAGTCTGACTCAAGATCAGGCCGTAAGCGAAAATCATGAAAAAGATTGTGCTAACGATCAGTAGTTTGCGCACGAGGCCTGACCTCGATCATTCGAAACTCGTCGTTTAAACGGACTTCACTCAATTCGAGATCCGTATTCTCCTTTAGCCATTCGGGCGGTTCCTGTCCGTTCTCGCAGCCGATCCAAAATGTCTTATGCGGATCGGGGTAAGATGACGGAAGGAAATCGTAGAAGTCGCGCCGATTCATTCCGCCCAATTTATAATACTGTCTGCGCAGCTTGTAGGAAACAGATGCCGCTGCTTGGTAGGAGCCGAGGTAAACCGGTTCCTTTTTATCCATGTGCGCGAGAAAAACGTCGAAACGCGTGAATTCGTAGGTCTTAAGTTGGCTGGGATCGACCGGCAGCCAAT
>CALBDW010000035.1 GCA_937927435.1 uncultured Bdellovibrionales bacterium | reverse complement strand
CAGTTTCATGTGGTTACTGGTATTTACCATTGTTTCTGTGGAGGCGAGCGCACGACCCAATCTTCCAATTTCGACTTGCTTGCCGCGCTCGACGAGACTCTTTAGCGATGACGGGGCCCAACGACTGACAGATGAAATTCATAAGCTTTCACGCACGGAGTTTCGGGGACAAATTCAATTGAGTTCAGCTGATCGCAAGATTCTTGCTGCGGGAACCGATCTCAGTGTTCTTGTCGATGTGGGTTGTCTCCTCCATTCCAATTCGGACCAATACCGCTTGCCCTGGTTAGTTGAACTAAGCGGAAAGCTTCGGAAAATGAAACTCTCCGGCCCGGGACTCGGTTTGAAATCTTTTTCTTGGAAACTCGAGAAAGACTGGGATTTTGAACACCTGCAAAGAATTCTGAATCTTGAACCCTGTGTTCGCTTGGCATCCCCTAATGCGACGTATCAGATGCTTTCGACCAACTTCAATTCGAACGACCCACTGGCGGTCCGGCAAAAGCATCTGCAATCGATTCGATTTTATGAGGCGATGGAGAAGTTTTATCTTCCGCTTCTCGTTCGCAAGAAGGTCACCATTGCCGTCATCGATTCAGGTGTCGATCTAACGCATCCCGATTTGCAATTGAATCGATGGACAAATGTAAATGAGATCGCCGGTAACGGCATCGACGATGATCAGAACGGATATATTGATGATATCAATGGATATAATTTCGCCAGCGATATCGGTGACTCGGGCCCGCAAGGGATTCTTCCCGAAGCCAAACACGGAACGCATGTGGCGGGATTGGCGGCAGCGCGGATCGATAACGGAATCGGCGGTGTCGGCATCAATGGTGTCGCGCGGATAATGTCGTTGAATATTTTCGGCCCAACCAGCTCAACATCGAGTGTGATGCTGGAAAACGCGATTCGCTACGCGGCCGATCAGGGAGCTTACATCATTAATTTAAGTCTTGGCGGGCGCGAGTACAGTCGGACCATGCGCCAAGCGCTTCTTTACGCAGTTTCCAAAGGAAGCTTTATCGTAACGGCAACGGGCAATTTCGGTCATGAAATCTGTGACGATCCCGATCAGTTAACATTCGTCTCGCCGGCCGCCTACGCCGCTGAAATCAATGGAATGATCGCCGTTGGTTCAATTGATGTGGCCACGAATCAACTCAGTTCGTTTTCAAACTTCAGTAAACGACTTGTTGAAATTGCGGCGCCCGGTGCCGTGACATCGGAAATCAAGGTGGGGCTCCTTTCAACCCTCCCAGGAAATCGATATGCTGAACTCGCGGGCACGTCGATGTCGGCTCCGTTGGTCTCGGGTGCCGCCGCTTTAACGATTCTTTGGCTTAAAACATATGGTTACCAGGTGACACCCCAGATTATTGAGAGGATCCTTCTCGATTCCGCTCACCGAAGCGCCAGTTTAGCGGAATTCATTCAGGAGGGGCGGGTGCTCGATCTTAAGTTACTTGCCGACTATTTAAGCCAAAATTATCCGCCCGTAAGATCGGATCTAAATTAATTCAATCTTTTAGTTTTCTTCCGCCCGACTTCGTGCTGTCGTTAGGAGGAAGAGGAAATTGATTTCCTCATAGCGCGCTAACCTCAGCGCGGACAGCCAAGGGGGGTGGAATGTCTCGCGTGCGAGCGACGGTCTTTCTGTTCCTTTTCTTCTTTGTTTTTACCTCGTCACAAACGACGCTTGCACGAGGGCCGGGCGCAAGCCGCGGAATTGAACGCCAAAAGGCGGCGGAGCGGCTTTCTCCGAAGCTCAGTTTTCCTTTTGTTCCCGACCCGAAAATGACAACCGGTTCACTTTGCACTCCCGACAATCCTGATTTTGAGCGCTATCGATATAAGGAGAGGATTCCATATTGCCGGCGGAACGTTCCGACTTGGATGAAAAATGAGGTCTATCGCCGTTACGGCGTTTCGTTGCGATGTAAATCCGAATACACGATTGATCACTTCATTCCGCTTTCACTCGGTGGAACGAACGAGTTCGACAATCTATGGCCTGAGCCGAAATCAATCAAAGCCTTGAGGCAGAATTTGGAATACGAACTCTATAAGCGCCTGAGAATGGGAAAGATCACCCAAGCCGAAGCGGTTCTTGCGATCGTTCAGGCGAAGTTGAATCCGCCGGTTAGGAATCCGAGCGAATTCGAGTTTTGCCGATAAGAAATTCAGGCCGCGTTTTTTTCAGCGCGCCTGAATATCGGCATCAGTTTATCGATGACCGCCGGACTGATAGCCCCTTCTGATCGGATTTGCCCGACGGCCTCTTCAGGCGTCAGCCGCTTTTGCCCTGATTTGACTTGAGTGAGTTCGTCGAAACGGTCGGCAAAAGCAAGCAGTTGAGCGTCATCGCGGAACTTATTTCCGCTCAATTGCTTGGG
>CALBDW010000034.1 GCA_937927435.1 uncultured Bdellovibrionales bacterium | reverse complement strand
TTTATTGCTGGCGCGACCCACTTTTGCCCTCTCGCCATTTATTGAGTGGGAGCAAATTGAAACTCCCCACTTTCGTGTGATCTTTGACTCAAGGCATCGGGAACTCGGCAGACAGTATGCTTTCTTCGCCGAAGAAGCGTTCGCTCAAACCGCCCCTCTCTTCGGCGTTTGGCCCGACAAGACGACTTTGCTCCTCAACGACAGCAGTGATCTCGCCAATGGTTCAGCGACCGGCTTGCCGTATCCATTGATCATCGCCCATCCCGTGTTACCCTCGCCGCAAGATTCGATCAGCGATTACGGTCACTGGGGGCTTGAACTCGTCACGCATGAGTACGTTCACATTCTCAACTTCGAACCAGCGACCGGAATCATGAGGCCCCTCCGGTACGTTTTCGGCACGATCGTGCGGCCCAATATGCTTTTGCCTCGTTGGTATTCGGAGGGACTGGCAGTCGAAATGGAAACGCGGCTTTCAAGCCACGGCCGTCTCCGCTCGCCCAACTATCTCAGCACCGTGCGAGCGCTGGTTTCCGAAGACAAGCTCGCTGTTGAAGACATCGCTCGCATCAACGAAGTCTCCATTCCGGATTGGGTGGGCGGGTTGCGGCCTTACTTAATGGGCGCACTCGTCATGAACGAAATCGGCCGCCTCGGAGGTCCTGAAATCTTCAAGGAGTTAAACTTCGATTATTCTCGACGGCTTCCGTTTTTTATCAACGGTCCCGTCGAGGAACGGCTCGGACTCAATTATTCGCAACTGCTCGAAAAAGCGTACGAACGGGCCGAACACATTGTCCGCCGGCAACTCGAGACGATCGAGAAAGGCGGCAAGGTCGAGGAAACTCTCCTCGTCAAAACGGGGTTCTTCAATCACAGACCCGTCGTTTCCAAAGACGGGAAAAAGCTTGCGATCATCGGCAAGGCCCACAACGTGGAATCGTACGTTTCCATCATTGAACGCCAGGAAGCGGAAAGCCCGTTCCCGGAACTGATCAGCGGCGAAAGTGAAGCGCCCGCGTTCAACTTCGACGGCACGGCGATCAACCGCTTGAGTTGGACACCCAATGGAGATGCGTTGGTTTTCGATAAGGTCGATGTGACCGACCGATACTATCTTTACTCCGATATTTGGAGGTACGACCTTGCCAGCAAAAAAGTCCGGCGTCTGACCCGCGGCCTCCGAGCCCGCGAACCCGCCGTCTCACCGGACGGACAAATGATCGTTTTTGTCCGCCTAACTCCGGGAAGCTCGCAACTGGCGGCGATGAAAATCGACGGAAGCGAAATTGCGACGCTTTACGAGCCTCCCTTTCAAACGCGGATTTCAAACCCCGAGTTTCTCTCTCAAAACGAAATCATCTTCGCCGAAAAGCACGACGGCGGCGACGAAGTTCTAAGAGTTTTGAAGCTTCCGTCGCCGGAAGCTCCCCGCACCGTTCTTGAACGATTCAAACCAGCCGGGTTCCCGCGTTTGACCGAAGAAGGGCTCGTTTTCGTTTCCACGCGTTCGGGTGTCGCCAATCTTTATTTAGCCGACCGTGACCTAAAAAATGCGCGCGCGATCACCAACAGCCGCACACGCGTTTTCAACGGCGATATCGATCCGGTCACCGGTGATCTCCTTTATTCGCAGCTGACCTCCAAAGGCGCCGTTATCTACCGGAGCCCCAAACAATCTTGGTCTCGGCTTCCGGCCGCGCCCCCGAATATCGATCCTGTCGTGGATACTCAGTGGCCCGAATTGCGAAGACCGAAAACGGAACTCAAGACGCAGGTGGAACCCTACTCGCCTTGGAGCTATCTCTTGCCACGCTACTGGCTTCCTTACGCCTATTTCGCTCCGGGGATCGCTTATTTTTCCGCGGCGACATCGGCCGCCGACCCCACGGGACGCCATAGCTATGCGTTTTCCGCCGCTTACGACACCTTGACCGAAGCGCCGAGCCTTTATGGCGCCTATTTGAATCACACGACGCGGGTTCCGATCTCTCTGATCGGCTACAACACGAACGAGTACATCTACAGCAGCAGTATCCGCCGCCAGACGACGGATCTAATCGCGAGCGGATCCTTTTACATTCCCAAACTCAACAATGATTGGCGAGGCAATCTCGGCTGGATTCACAGCTATTCGGAGGTGGGACGACGTTCTCTCCTGCGAAACGGAGTCGAGGCCTCGATCCGTTACTCGAACGTAAAACAAAGAGGCCTCGAAATCTCACCGGAAAAAGGTTCGAGCTTCGCCCTGGGGTACCGGCGTTTCCTGCCTTCGGTCAGCGATCACGAATACGACGTGACCACCTTCAGCGGTGCGACTTTCTTCTCGAGCCGTCTTCTTCCCAAACGGCACGCGATCGCGCTCTTCGGCAACCTCTCGTACGCGCCCCGCCTGCAAAACGCCGTGTTCGGAACCAGCACGATCAGCGGTTCTTACCAGACACTTCCCGGCCTCAGAAATGTCGTGATGAGAGGATATAACTCCGGCGTCTTCATCGGCCGGAGCTTAGCCGCCGCGACGGCCGAGTACCGCTTTCCGATCAATTACGAGTATAGGGGCCGAGGTACCCTACCGTTCTTCTTCCAGAGATGGCACGCGGCCTTTTTCGTCGACACCCTCACTTTGGACGGTTGGGTTTACAATTACAACAGCAAACAGTACGACACGGCCTGGATGGGCAACTTCTATTTCGGCACCGGTTTCGAGGCGAAACTCGACGCCACGATCTTTTACCACTTGCCGATCCAGTTCACGCTCGGCCTTTACTACGGTGAAGAGGCAAGCGCGAACCCGGCGGGCATTTTCCCTTTCTTCAGCATCGGCATTTGAATTCGTGAAATGGCTCCGGCTTCCGGACGCGCTAGGCTGAATCCGCGTTTCTCCCGAATCCCCGAAACCGCTTCGATTTTGCATCGAGATCTCCCAACCCAAGACTTAAGGAGGTCTCGATGAACGGTATCAATCGCGTTTTTTTGGTCGGCTATCTCGGCTCGACACCGGAACTTCAGGTTTCGAAAAATGGGAAATCTTACGCGAAGTTAAACTTGGCGACCCATTACAACAAGAGACTCGAGTCGGGTGAACGCCAAGAAAGCACGATCTGGCATAAAGTCCAGGTCTGGGGGAAAAACGCTGAGCGCTGTCACGCGTATCTGGAAAAAGGCGCAGCTCTCGCGATTGAAGGCTACCTGTCGAAATACACCTACGAAAAAGAGGACGGCTCACAAGCAACCGAGACGACCGTCGTGGCCCGCGAGATTCACTTTATATCGCCGCGAGGCTCGAAAGCGAAATTCGATACCACCGAATCGCCCTCGGATCCCGTGGAAGAGAGCGCCGACCTCTTCGCGCCCAATCCTTGACAAGAACTTTCAAAATTGAAACAGTCATATTGATGTGCTGCATCTTTGGCCAGCACAACGCCGATCATGGCCGGTATCCGATTCGATAGTCGCTTTTTGAAGAGCCGACAGGATACCGGCATTTTGGCGACACCGTTGCAGGACGAATTCGGTGGTGACGATGGACAAACTTGCTTGGATCAAAGATCTGGTACGCGCGGAACAAAAGATGGAAGAATCCGGCGTCGTGGATTTCAACTTCGGATTCGATCCGCAGCAAATTCTCATTACTGAATCCATTGAATTCCTCAACAATCTGAAAACGGCGTTCGTCGAAGCGGCATCAGCTTTCAACCAGCTCAAAGGCTCGAGCGTCGGCCGTATCAAGATCTACGGCATCTCGAACACGCACGCCGACTTCATGCTCTTTCGCAACGGCTTCAAGCTGATCTTTTCCCTGAAAGAGCCGGGCGTGATCGGAATCCGCTTCCACTTCGTCGGAGCCGGATTCGTGCAAATGCCGCCGGCTAGCGACAACGGCGCGAAAGTTCCGCCGGACGAAGACACGCTAATCGCACGCTGGGGCGCTTTCGGCGACCTCGTTTGGACCTATCAAGACCAGGTCGTTAAAATCGATTACCTGGTCCGCTACTACATGACTCGTTTCGTTCGCGAATCGGCGAAGTAATCAGGGAAGATCGATTCTCGGGAAGCGCACAGTCCGGATTTCCGGCTCCGTCTTCGCTTTCGGTTGGGCTTGAGGCGCTTCCGTCTTGGCCATTTCATTGGCGAGGACTCTTGCGGCCTCAAGCTCAGGCGAGACTTGGGGAG
>CALBDW010000033.1 GCA_937927435.1 uncultured Bdellovibrionales bacterium | reverse complement strand
AAATCATCGCCCGAGCCATAGGCGGTGCGGTCGCATTCGTGGAGCCCCTTTTCACTCCGAAAAACAGGAGCGATCGCGTAGGCGTTTTTAAAGACCTCGGGATTGCGCATCTTCAGGTACATCGTCCCGTGGCCGCCCATGGAAATACCCGTAAGACAACGCTCTTTGGCAACGCAGGACTTACTCTCGACGTGCTCGATCAAGTCCTCGCTCACCATCGTGGCCGTGCCGAATTTCTTGCCCCTGGCAGTCCCATCTTTCCAGTAAGAGTGCTCCGGCTGCGCGGGCGCGACCACCAAGAACGGCGGGCGTCCTTTTTCCGAAAGTACGCGGGCCATTTCCCTTTCCCCGCCCGCGTTCACGAAATGCCGGTGATCATTGTCCCGGCCGTGCAGGAATATAACGTAGGGATAAGGTTTTTCGCATTGCCCGCCCATCCGGTACCCCTTCGGAAAGGTCACCGAGTACATAACCTTCCGCTTTGTCGCCTTCGAATAAAAGCATCCCGTTCGCGTTTCAGTTTTCGTGGCTGGGGTCACGAAATCGACGTCGCGGCAATCATCGGGCGCGACGTTTTCCTTGCATTGAATCGCTTGAGCCGAAACGTGCGGAAGAAAACTGAGCGACAAACCGAAGGCAAAAAGAAAGGTCTTCATAGAACCATTTAATCAAATCGCCCGAGGCCTGGGAATCCGCATTCCCCTATCGAGACATTTGATTCCGCAGCGCCAGCCGGTTCTGGCGACGAACTTGAGCTTCGTTATACCGGCGGATCTCGTCCGGGGTCTCCGGCAGGACGGGAGGCACGGGCGAAGGTTTCATATCAGGCCCGAGCGCGACAAACGTGAGGTAAGCGCTCGCCGTATGGAAGGTCTCACCCGTTTTCGGGTTTTCGGCGTCCACGCGAACGCCCAGTTCCATCGATGTCCGGCCCGCGTAATTCACCGACGCCTTAAGGTTCACCACCCAACCTTGAAAGACCGGCGCCACGAACTGAAGAGCGTCGATACTTGCCGTAACGACCGCCTTCCGGCAATGCCTTTGCGCCGCGATCGCAGCACAAATATCGATCCATGAAACCACGGTTCCCCCGAAGACCGATCCCAGCGCGTTCGTATGCTGCGGGAGAACGATCTCGGTCATTGTCACTTTCGATTCGGATACGGGACGCGGATCCATGCTTCGCTCCTCAACCGTATTTTTAAAAAGCATGCCACATTCGGGCATAAAAAAACCGGAGATTTTCACCTCCGGTTTTCATCGAGCGGGACCGCCAACATTCCTGTTTGGCGGGGCTCAGAGATCAGAAAACAAGATCCATGATCTTGCCGTCCAACGCTTAGATACCGAAAGCGCCGACGTCGCTGTTGCCACCGCCGGTGCCCGAACCGATATCGTTGCGAATCGGAGCAACGTTAGCGGCTTGAGCAACAGTCGCGCTGCCAACCGGGATCGTATTGATGGTGGTCGTGCCAGTCGCCATTTCCGGACGAGCGGCCGGAGCTTCGTTCTCGACAAAGCCGAGGTGAGGCAAGCACCAAACGATCAGCTGAGCGCGAGACTTGACGTTCATCTTTTTGTAGATGTTCGTCAGGTGGAACTTAACCGTCTTTTCGGTAACGAAAAGCTGGTTCGCGACTTCTTTGTTGGAAAGGCCTTTAGAAACAAGCTCGGCCACTTCCGCTTCGCGATTCGACAAACCCTTTTGAATCAGGACATCTCTGAGCATCCTTGCTCCCTCCCGCTAAATGGTCCAATTGTTGGTCTTTGTGTTTTTAATCCGAACTCTCGAGCAGGCTGTCGGCGCGACGACCATCCCGGCCAATGCGCCTTAACCTGTATCAAAGTCTGACAGGCATTTTTCGATTTCGCAACTTTTTGTCGGGGAAGCTTTTCGATTTCTGCACAAACTGGACTGAATACCGTGAAAATTGAACTTCTTTCGATCGGCACTGTTTCCGATCAAAAAACGGGGAAAAGCCCTCGTCGGAGCAACGGAAGAACGTAAAGAAAACGCGCTAAGTATAGGAAACGATTTTTCAATTCACAAACATACTGAAAGCCCTTTTCTCCCGTCAGGCGCTGACCTGACAACTTTTTGACGCTAAAAATCGATGCAAACGTCTTCGACTCCCCTTAGAATTCGGCATCGCGATTTTCGAGACTCACCCGCTTTCGTGCGCTCCGAAACGCTTCACCAAAGCTCTGATCACCTCGCGTGCGTCAACTTCCGTAGTTCCATCCGAGCCGGGAACCGAGCTAACTCCGAAAACATCGTCGATCTGTCTCCCCCATGTATGTACTTTCGCCCAACGGATCTGAAGTCCGAGTTCATACAAAGCGCGAGCCGCTTCCGTCAAAGCCCCGCTTTGGTCACGCCCCCGGAAACTGATCACCCATTCTCGTTGGCTTTTCGAAACCAATTCAATCGCATCGAATCTCACGCTGAATTGCTTATCGGTTTTCGCAAGAGCCGCCGCCTGAAGAAGTCTTTCAATCTGCGCAGCCGTTTTCGTCGTCTTCACCTCGAACCAGTCGTAGACACCGAGATCAGGATCGGTATGAATCGACGCATGCCTTACGCTCAGCCCCGCCGCCGACAGCCGCTTCACGAAATTCAGAAAAATACCAGCACGGTCTTCGACGGCATGAAAGCGGATCCAGACCTGCTTTCCTCCTCGCAATCGCACCACGCGCGGCGGAAGATCCGCTTTCGTCTTCTGAACTTCCTCACGAACCAAAAGAATGTCGTCTGCCAATGTTTTCGGTGGCAACGAGCCGATCAAAAATGGATCGAGCTCTTCGGCATATCTCTCCCAGTCTTGGACCTGTCCTTGCCGTAGACATTCGACGAACTTCAAAGTCGAACCCGTCTCGGGTTTCTCAAGCTGCTTCACGAGATCAAAAAGCAGTCTCTCCTTCCAAGGCGTCCAAGCCTCAGGGTTCGTCCCGAGAATATCGACAATCGTAAAGACCGCGAGACAATGAAGACGCCGCCCTTTCACCCCTTTTTCATGGAGCATCTGCCACGTACGGGGCGAACTCGGGTTCTCCCGGAACGCGGCCGCCGAAAGCGCCAGATGCTCACGCACGATCCAGGCCACTGCCTCAATGAACGTCGCCGACTTCCCGAACCGCGTAAGGTCCTCCTTCACCAGTCGGGCACCATTTTCGGAATGATCCCCGCCGCGCCCTTTAGCCAAGTCGTGATAGAGACATGCGAACGCCAGA
>CALBDW010000032.1 GCA_937927435.1 uncultured Bdellovibrionales bacterium | reverse complement strand
AGCGACATTTCCTACGTCGATAAGTTCATATTCGACGCCGTAAAGATCAAGAAGCAGGCGGACCTTTCGAGTAAAATGAGAGATAGGCGTTCCGAAAAGATTCATGTGTCTTTATCTCCTATTGGTTTCCTACTTAAGAGCAGCCATCGACGAGGATTTTAAGTCTAAAGTCAACTCTCCTGAAGCGGGATACGATATGCAAGACAGAACCGTTTTGCCCGAGCCCGAAATACTCTCGCCTGCCTGGATTACCGAACCATTCTTCATACGCATCTGGCACGCCCCGCAAATTCCCGAGCGGCAAGCGGACGACCATTGAATTCCTCTGTCAAGCGCCACATCCAATATGGAGACCTCCCCTCTTGAGTTCGCGCGGATAACGCCTTGATCTGTCTCGAACGCAATCTCAACCTCGGGAATGTTTATGGTTCGGATTTGTGACTTCGACTGAGCCGATCTTTCCACAGAGGATAGCGAAGAAGACAGGAATACTTCCTTTTTGATTTGAGTAGGACTCAGTCCGAGTTCGCCAAGCCACGCCTCGACATCCTTAACGTAGCCCTGGCTTCCGCACAAATAAGCCAGAGTCCCGTTGGAGTTCGACAAGAGTGTGTTGAGTTCAGCGGCAATATACTCTCGAGTTAATCTTCCTCGACAACCCTTTTTGTCCTCCCGACTGAGGAAATGAATCACTTGAATGGATGGAAACTCTCTTTTCAGCGTCTCAAGCTCGTCGGCGAAAAGAATATTAGACGATGTTCTATTGCTGTAGAACACTTTCGCCTCAACGACTTGGTCGCTGATTTTTAGAGATTTCAGCATAGAATAAATGGGCGTAATGCCGCTCCCTGAAGCAAAGAAGAGGAGCTTTCTCGGAAGCTTCTGAGGGAGAACAAACAGCCCCTGAGGCGGTTCATATTCAATGATATTCCCCGGGGCGATTTCATCTACGATCAGACCGGACCATTTTCCTCCGGGCGCGCGCTTAACCGTTATTTGGGGCCGCGGATCAACGCCCGGAGCGCTGCTCAGGGAATAGTATCGTACGAAAGCCATAGACGCAAAAAAACCCAAAGCTCTCCGTCCCGATGCCGAGTTCTTTATAACAAACGAGTTCAGACATCGGCATTTGTTCAAATCTCCAATCATCGCGGAAAAGTTTATCGAGTTTCTAAACTCGAGTTTTGGGAGGTTGAATGACCAAGCATGAACAGCTTCCTGTTCTTGACTTCTTGAAAAGATATATCTCCGATCCCGAGGCTGCGAATACCACACATATGCGATATCCGAACGCTATCTCGAAGACTCTGCAGTTCACAATCGGGAACGTCGATAAGCAAAGATCTGTCATCACTGCCCAGGCCAATCCTAACATCCATGGTAATCAGCAGGGCATAGTTCACGGCGGGTTTATTTGTGAGGTGGCAGATGCACCAATCGGAACCGCGCACTCTACCATCATGCAACCCGATCAGTCGTTCACAACCATCGAGCTAAAAATGAACTTTATTCGGCCGTCATGGCAGACATTGCTCCGAGCCGAAGCCATAAGTATCTACAGCGGAAAAACGCTCACTCATTATCAATGTCAGATCACAAATGAAGACGAAAAACTGAACGCGATCGCGACAAGCATCGTCATGACTTTGTATGGACAGAAAGCGACAGCCCAGATAAGGGAGGAAAACTTACTTTAGGTCGAGAGTTTCGGTCTTGCACCAGGCTCCAAGTGACCCTGCTGAGGCGAGCTACGTACTTAACCGTTGTTTTAGGTCCCACAAGTGACATCCAACGAAAGCTTTCGCCTGCCCAGCTTTAAAGGCTTCTACTCGAGATCAAAACGCCCGGCCTTCGTCGTTCGCGCTTCTCGCCGCCTCAGGAATGGCGACCAAGTCCTTCGCTTCCGCCATCAAACGCTGGCGGGTGAAGAGCATACAACAAGCCGGCCGAAAGCGGATTGCGGCGGCTACATGAGCTGCGATCATGATTAGAGGTAGTATCTGTTCACCAAACGTCGGCCTGAGCACAGCATGAAACAAGAAGATCTGGAGGGAAATCGAAGCGAGAATCACCAACGCAACCGGGGCCGCCAGCCCCGTGAGAACCATAAGGCCAGCAGTCACTTCAGTACCCTTGAGAAATGGGAAGAAGTAGGGCGCCGACGCCCGGGAAAATAGCCCTCTCCTGAATCTCAAAATATTGGGGACATAAACTCAAGCCTAAAGAGATTTTCTCTCAGTATCGGGCTCACTCCCCCTACTAGCTCACCTTGATCTTATTCTCGTCAAGATCCTTCACGCAAAAGAACGCGAACTCGTTCTCCGGTGCCAGCATATCGCGGACAACATTCTCGCAGTTCCCCTTCATCTTTTCATCAATCTCAAAGACAGCTTTCTCGCTCTCATTTAACCATGCCAACCAAACCCGACATATGGCGTCTACCGGTACAACTTCCCTCGAGCTTATCAGAATAAAATCTCCTTTTATACACCCCCTTGACCTCGGAAACCCATTAATTTACCAAATGGTTAATTAACCATTTGGTAAATTATGAAAGACCAATTAAGCGCGACATTTTCGGCACTCGCAGATCCGACCCGTCGGGCCATTCTCGCTCGGCTCGCAAAAGGAGAGGCCAATGTCTCCGACCTCGCAAAGCCGTTCTTAAAGGACATGAGCCTTCCGGCGATCACAAAGCATCTCAAAGTGCTTGAAAACGCAGGTCTTATTCAAAAAACAAAAGACGCCCAATGGAGGACCTGCTCCCTTAATGGTGCCCCATTAAGGGAGGCGGCCGATTGGGTGGATCAGTACCGGCGGTTCTGGGAAGAACGCTTCGACCGTCTGGATGAATATTTGCGAGAACTCCAAGCACAATAGAAAACGAAAGGAAAGGCACGTGCGACCAAAATCAAATGAAATCCAAATCGTCCGTACCTACGACGCTCCCGTCGAACTTGTATGGAAAGTCTGGACAGATCTCAAACACGTCGAAAAATGGTGGGGCCCGCGAGGCTTCACGCTCACAACGAAGAGTCAAGAACTGCGGCCAGGCGGAAAATGGATCTTCACAATGCACGCGCCCGACGGCACCTCATTCCCGAATATCGCAACCTTTCGCGAAGTCGTAAAATATCAGAAGTTAGTCTACGATCATGGCACAAGCGAAGAACAGGATAAGCTCTTTTCGGTGACCGTCACCTTCGAGGAGAAAAACGGAAAGACGGTCATGACCATGACGACAGCTTTTCCCATTGAACAAGAGGCGCAAGCCGCCAAGAAGTTCATCAAAGATGCAAACGGCAACTCCACATGGGACAGGCTCGCTGAATATCTTGAAAACGAGGCCTTCGGAAAGGATGTTTTTATCATTAACCGCACCTTTAAAGCCGACATCAGAACCATGTTTGAGATGTGGGCCAATCCCGAACATCTCGCGAAGTGGCTGGGACCGGCGGGGTCGAAGATGTCCTACGTTTCAGTTGACGCACGAGAAGGCGGAACTTCGCATTTCAAGATGACGGACATCAATGGGGCGGTCTTTTACGGCAAGCTCCATTTCAAAGAGATCCGGCCACCTCACCACCTGGTCTACACCCAGATCTTTTCTGACGAAAACGGTAATCTGACTAAACACCCGTATCACCCCACATGGCCAGATGAACTTTTAACAACCGTAACGTTTGCCGAGGAAGGCCCCGAGGAAACCCGCGTGACCGTTAAGTGGGAAATCTACGGGAAGGCCACGGATGAAGAGCGGCGTACTTTCAAAAACGCCAAAATCGAAACGAACCAGGGATGGAACAGTTCTTTCGACAAAATCGATCAGCTGCTTGAGCAGGAGGAGTGATCTTTCCCGGCAGCCATGGCTCTTTAATTCGGCAGAGCATGACTGGTCCCTTGGGATTTCGCATCGGCACGGCGGCTCAAATCGCCGCGCCTTTTAATTCGACCAGAGACAATCAGCCTACGCGGATCGTAGCCCTTCGATTCAATCGTCTTGAGAAGACGCCGGTACACATCTTCGTCCATTTCAGGGGATCGAGAGAGGATCCAGAGATGTTTCCGCCGAGGCTCCCCGACCACGGCATACTCATAGTCGGGCCCAACATCCAATATCCAGTAATCGCCCTCAAACGGCCAAAAGAATGAGACTTTCAGCTTTGCATTTGATTTATCATCGACGATTCTCGCCGTGCCTTCTATGGAGGCTTTCCGGCGAGCGGCGCCGCCTTTATAGCATTCATTCACAACCTTGATTCGCCCATCGGCGAGCGATGAGTAGTGTGCCGCCACCTCCTCGCAACCCTTTTCAAACCGATGCGGGTATCTGGCGATTTCATGCCAGTCCCCTAGGTAGCGTTTGATATCAACCGCGGACACACTCTCAAGTTCATCGTATCCCGCATATTTTCGCCTTACCGAACGAGCCAGTAAGCCAATGCCTGCAAGCGCCAATATCGCTGATGTCGCTTTAACGATCGAAGACCTCGAGATCCGCATCATTCCTCGCTTCCTTGGCCCCCGTTACCAAAAGATTATCGCAAGCCGCGCGCGAGGAATTTGAAGACCTCATGATGCGCGTGTGCATTTTGTGTGGCGAAGTGGATCAGGTTTTTGGTGGAGCCGATGGGAGTCGAACCCACGACCTTCGCATTGCGAACGCGACGCTCTCCCAACTGAGCTACGGCCCCATAGCGAAGTTAATGGAAAGATAGCAGAGCTACTTATAGCACACCCGCGAAACAGCTCCAAGAGCCGAAAATAAGGAGCGTCGCGATAAAACTTTTCTTAAAACTCTAATCGCCGCGTGACCGAAGCCAGTTCATGTCGCGTGCCTGACTCGTGCAACGGGCGCATGATTGATTGAGCTCGCTAGGTTTCCTCACCAACAAAGCGGAAACGATCGTGCAAAAGGTTTTCGTGACCGTCGTTTCAACGAAAGGGATGAATCACTGGACAAGTTCAGGTTTCCCGAATTGGCAATCCAATTCAGTCACATATATCCGAATGTTATTGGTGGAGGCGCCGGGAGTCGAACCCGGGTCCGCAAGTGATCGGTACTGAGGCGGGCTACATGCTTAGTCGTTGTTTTGAGCCATGACGAGCGACCGTCCAACGACAAACTTTCGCTCGTCCGTCCCCCAGTTGATTTAAGTCCTTAGCGCTGGAGAAAACCACTAAAGACCGAGACCGCTAAGGGTGACACCAGGGATCCGCTGCGCGGTCACCAGCAGGCCTGATGTGCTGCAACTAATTAGGCAGCGAGAGCGTAGTCGTTGCCAACTACTTGATGCACGTTTTTACGAGGTCCTCGTGCGCCCCGGCATGCTCCTCAAACGTCAACACCCACGTCGAAGCCATTACGCCCCCGATGTGAGAACCGTCGGTCGGAAACACATCAATATACCAGTTTCCAGTCCCGATTACCAGGGGTGTTCCAAAAGCGCTCTTTCCCGACCAGTTCGGCAGAATCGAGCTAAGTTTCAGCTAATCGCTTTCGCATGGTTCGGTGTGGGATCGTGATCGTGATGAACGGGTCGCCATAGGCTTCATAGGCGAGCGACTGGTAAAAGCCGACGGCCGTTTCCCGGGCGTTGAGCTTGATCCACTCGTATCCGGATTGCCGGGCAAAGTTCTCGGCCGCCCGAACCAACCGCTTTCCGATCCCTTCGCCCCGCCGTCCGGGCGCGACCGCTACCTGCCGCATCCGTACCTCAGTTGCAGAAAGCGGAGTGAGAACCAGGCAGCCCAGAAGCTCAGAACCCTCAAACGCGCCGAAATGGATGCTTCCTTCTTCGAGGGCGAGCTCCTCTTCAGAAAACTCAAGGCCAAGCGGCTTTCTCAAAACCTCGTAGCGAAGCCTGAGTTCCGCCTGATAGTCCTCACTTCCATACTCAATCCGGCGAACAGTTACCCACATTTTTTGCTTTCTTATTTACATGCCGCCATTGGTTTCCCGTATTTTACCGATTTTCTTAACAAAATCCGCAAAACCTGGCTTGCTAGAGGACCGCTTGTCACTCGCGGAGAGGCCTAAACTATTACGATATTGACAGTTGTGATAATAAGGCCTCTCATAACAATCAGCTTAACGAGAGGTCGGAGTGTCGATCATTAAGGAATTTAGGGAATTCGCAATTAAGGGAAATGCCGTCGACCTCGCGATCGGGGTCGTCGTTGGTGCTGCCTTCGGAAAGATCGTCACGGTCTTGGTTGATAAAATCATCACGCCACCTATCGGTCTATTAATCGGTGACACCGATTTTTCGGACCTCAAGCTGGTCTTAAAAGCCGCAGCCGAAGGGGGAACGGAAGTCGCAATCGGCTACGGGGAGCTCATTCAAGCGATTTTGAACTTCCTCATCGTCGCGTGGGCCCTATTCATGGTGATTAAGGCGATGAACTTCCTCAAGAGAACCGAAGAAAAACCTGTGACCACGCCTCCTCCGCCGGAGCCCGACGACATCGTGCTCCTTCGCGAAATCCGCGACGCGATCAAGGGCCTGAACACCCGCCAATAAGGCCGGTTCTTGAAAAGAGAAAAAGTCAGTCCGAATCCAAAGTTTGGACTGACTTCTTTAACTTAATGCCCGTGCAAAGAAAGACCTTCCGCCGGCGTTCCGCGCGAAATATTCGGTGAGGATCCGAAAAGCATCCACATCAAGAACAACGTGAAGAATGAGGTTCCGATCACGACATAGCCCAAGATGTCGAAGTGACGAATAAGGCCGCTCGAATCTTCGATTACGATCAAACCCGCCAACACCGACGCGAAACCGCCGGCCATTTGTTGGAGAGACGAACTCACGGCCATAAAGGCACCTCGGCTCGCAGGAGCCGGAACAGTCGAGATCAAAGTTTGCGAAGGAATCATGCGCGAATAGATTCCCACGAACATGAGCACGTTCACACTCGCGACAAGCAAGAGCGGCGAAGTGCCCAGGTTCACATAAATTGTGACCATGATCGCGGTCATGATCGTTCCGAACACGAACATGCGCAGGCTTCCGAACGCGTCGCAGGCGCGTCCCACAAGCGGGCCCATAACGATCGAGCAAATGCCGGTGATCATGTAGATCATCGGCAGATGATCCATGTCGATGCCAAGGTTATGAACGATGTAAGAGCTTGTGAACGGCATCATCATGAAACCGCCGATGGTCAAAAGGGCGGTCGTCAAAAATGCCGCCGCATACTTGGGCTGCGTCACGGTCGAAATCAGATGCTTCACAGGGCTGGATTCGGTTTGCAGCTTCAAATGCTCATTGATCGGCCGCATGAAGATCGCAATCGCGATTCCGACAACAACACTTACCGCTACAATCAAAAGGAACGGCGCCTGCCAACCCCAGAGACCCGAAAAGTAGAGACCGGCCGGCAGCCCTAGAACCTGGCTTGCCGAAAAGGCCGTCTGGATAAAGCCCATCACGCGCCCACGTCTTTCAATTGGGAAAACGTCCGTGATGATCGCAGCAACAATGGAGCCGATCACGCCGCCGAAAAGACCGGTCACCGTTCTCGCGAACACTAGAAATTCGAACGTGTTCGCTAGGCCGCAGAGCAGGGTTCCGATCACGAAGCCCGTGTAGAAAAAGAGGAGCAGGTTCCGGCGATCGAAGCGGTCCGCGAATCCGGCCGCGAGAAATCCCGAAATCCCCGCGCTAAAAGCGTAAACCGAAACGACAATTCCGAACTGCGCCGGCGTGATCTTCAAAGCGGGCATGAGAACCGCGCCCAGAGGAGAGAGCACCATGAAATCCAGAACGATCGTAAACTGAAGAAATGTGAGGATGGCGACAATAAATTTCTCGTAGGCGGTGAAAGCCTGCGATTTGGGGGTTGGGTCTTCCATATAAAATCCTACCAAAGATCACATATTGAACCTGTGCCCGAGGGAAGGCAAAGGCCTTTAAGGTCCAGCTGCGCAACTAGGTCATTCTTTATATGGTGCTATTGGTCCTAGGTGGGACGCTCGACCGGCTAGCTCCACTGCACAAAAAGCCGGGAAAAGACCTGGACCCCGACCCCCTCGACGAAGGCTGGCGAATGGAGTAGATAAAGGTCTTCTTTTTCAAAGCGGGTCTTTATATGGAGCAGTCCGCACCCTCCGTTTCGTCGTCGCAGGCCAAGGGGTTGACCTGGGGTTTTATCTCTTACGCTCTCTGGGGATTCTTTCCCATCTACTGGAAATTTCTCGAAGACCGGTCAGCCTTTGAGGTCCTCGCCCACCGGGTGATCTGGTCGTTCGTTTTTTACTCCCTCGTATTCACAGCCTTTTCCACCTACAAGTGGTCAACAGTCTTTATTCAATCTCGGCGGGACTGGTTTCTCTCGGCTCTTGCTTCGGCCCTTCTCGCCATCAACTGGGGGAATTACATCTACGCCGTCAACACCAACCGCATATTGGAGGGAAGCCTCGCCTACTTCATCAACCCCATTCTCAACGTGGCCGTCGGCGTCTTGTTCTTTAAAGAGCCGTTCCCGCCGATTCTCAAACTTTCGGTTGGATTCGCGTTCTTAGGGGTAATCGCGAAGATTATGTACTCGCCTGGTTTCCCCTGGATCGCACTGGTTCTTGCGTTCACGTTCTGCGTTTACGGGATTGCCAAAAAGCTTCTTAAGATCCCCGCGATTACGTCGTCAGTTGTGGAGGCCGGCATCGCACTCCTTCCGGCGCTTATCGCGGCGGCGTATTTTCAAGTCGGCGAAGGAGCCCAAGCCGCCTCGGCCACAACGTGGGGACTTTTCATCTTTAGCGGAGTGGTGACGGGTCTTCCGCTTTTCCTCTTCTCGTACGCGGCGCAACTCGTTCCCTATAGCATCATGGGCATGTTGCAGTTTGTGGCGCCGACGCTTCAATTCCTCGTCGCCGTCGTCCTCTACGGAGAGGAATTCGGCACACACAACGCCGTAGCTTTCGGACTGATTTGGATCGGGATCGGCTTTTACGTCGCCCATCAGTTCTTGCGGTGTCGGATAAACCGGGCCGCAAACGCGTGATCACTTCGCCGGCTTGTCGTTTCGTCCGACCAGCACCGTCCAATAATCGAGAAAGTTCACCGGGATAGACTTCTCGACCTTAAAGCCCGTCTTCTCAAGAAACTCCTTTAACGGAAAATCCGGATGAAAGCCGACGTATTTGGCAAGTGGCTGCACCATCGCTTCAGCCCGGCGGACGATGGGATTGGGATTCTGGAAATGGTTGATGAAAACAATCGGCCCGCCCGGCTTACAAACGCGACGGATTTCTTCCACAAGCTTTTTCACATCGGGCACAACCGAAGCGACATACATCGCCACCACTTTGTCAAAGGAGTTATCGGGGAAATCCATGTTCTGCGCATCCATCTGCAGAAGCGCTTCCACATGAGCGAGGCCTTCTTCGGCAGCCCTCTTTTTCGCTTTTTCCAACATGTCTTGGGAAAGATCGATACCCACCACGCGCACATCGCGAGGGTAGAGGTTTAAAGAAAGCCCCGTTCCCACCCCGACTTCCAAAATGCGGTCGCCAGGCTGGCAGCGCAGTTGTTCAATCGCGGTTTTGCGGCCCGGTTGGAAGACGGCGCCGAAGATGACGTCGTAATACCGGGCGTACCGTTTGTAGGCGTTTCTTATGGTTTCACTCGTGACCGCCACATTCATGGCGTATGGCTTTATCACGAGTTTTGTTTACATTCTTTTTGGAATTTAAAAGGTTTCCACAACTTTGCTTTTCAAGACCCGCGGATGATCGGGGTCCCGTCCCAACGCCTTCGACGCCCTGGCCAACCACGGATACAAAGTCTGAACGGCGACAATCGGTAAAACGCGCGGATCAACACGTTCCGGCAGCGGAAAGTCAGCTCCCACCGATTGGGACGCCACAGTAAGAACTCGCGCTCCCTGCTCTTTCAGCTCGCGCGCGGCCGCAAGCACATCGTCTTGGCCGGAGCCAGGCAGCGCGATCGCAATGACGACATAGTTCTGATCCACAATTTCGCGCGGCCCATGGCGAACTTCCGCTGTTGAGAAAGCCTCGGCGTGAATTCCGCACGTTTCCTTGAATTTTAAGGCCGTTTCCAAAGCGGTCGTGTACCCAAGGCCTCGGGAAAGAATAAAAGCGTTCGTAATCCCTTTGAGTTTATTCTCGTCGCTTTCAAGCCCGACCCTGACCGCTTTTTCCAAAAATTCGGGAAGCTCTTGAAGGGCTTCCTGGAGACGGCCGTCGTTCGCCCACGAAGCCGCCACGCGCGCGATCGCCGTCATCGTGCAAATCACGGTTTTGGTCGCCGCAAGCCCCTTTTCAACGCCCGCGTGCTGAGGGAGCAAAACTTCAGCCGCCGATGCGAGCGGCGACGACGTGTCGTTGACGATTGTCGCCGTCAGAGCGCCCGCTTTTCGAGTCGCTTCGACCGTGTTGATGATGTCGGGACTGCGACCGGATTGAGAGATGGACAATACAAACTGGTTTTCCACCTTCAATGGGGCCTTTAAGACCGTCACCACCGACGGCGGAAGCGAGGCCACGACCTTCCCCAAGCAAAGCGGATAGAGGTATTGCGCATACGCGGCCGCATGGTCGGAGCTGCCGCGAGCGACGGTCGCCACCATTTTCGGATCTTGTCGCCGCAAACGCTCGCCGAGTTCGGCATAGAGGTCTTGGTCGTGCGCGAGAGCTTCGCGAACTCTTTGCGGGGCCTCTTGGGCTTCAGCCAACATCAACGACATGAAACGGTCTCCGTTTAGGTCTGACTCCGATGATACACCAGGAAGAGGCCTGTGCCGAATTTTGCGCCCCTTCCCGCTCCGAAGACCGTTTTTCGTCACGCTTTAGGGACGACGCGCAATATATTCGATCTGGACCTTGGCGCCCCAGTTGCACCATCAGTTGGCACAATTCGAAAATCGGAACGTTTGCTGCAGTGGAACGTTGGTTGTCGAATTGAGGTCTTGGCACGACCGGGTCTCTCCCCCCTCAAGCAGAACTCGTCGTCCCCCCCACCAAAACGCCGAGCTCTCCCCGGCCCTCTGCCAAGACCGACCATCTCTTTTTCTTTTCAATGGTCTCGCGCTGGAGCTTTCTCCGTTACAGGGAAAAGTTGAATATTGAGCTGGTATACGCGCTCGCCTTTTGATGATTTCCGTTTCACGAGAATGTCCTTGAGGAGACGCTTACGGAGTTGGCGCAGTTCGAAACGGACTTGTTGGAACTCCTCTTCAGTCATCGCCACCGTCATCGCTCCGAATTCACGCTCCTTCGGCGAGTCCCGGAAAAGCGACTCAATACCCAGATAAATGAGGTCGGCCTGCAGCTTGCGAATCAGCGCCACCGGCAATTCTTGCGGAGACTCAATTAAGTCACGAGCCTTATAAACCTCGCCATCTTCATTGCGCGCCAGTTCTCCCGAAGACAAAAGCTTGTTCAGTGATTCACGGATGTCGTCGACTGTCGCACGTACCCGGAAAAGTCTTTGCAACTCTTCGGGGTCAAAACTCACATTCGCTTGCTCGCTCATGGCGTAAAGCACCCAGCCGATCCAGCCGGGAACTTTTTCCCACGAACGCTGATCGATTTGACCAGCTTCCATCGCCCGACGCGCGCGCAGATCCGCGAGCTCTTTCAAATAATGGTTACGCTCCAGAGGCTGTGTGGCCTGACCATAACGGACGAGCGCGCGGAACTCCTCAGTCTCACTTTTGTTGAGACGCAACGCCTTCGCGAACCGAGTGATCATGTCCTCGGAAAGATTCCGCCGGCCCTCAATAATGAGCTTCAGGTAATTGGGCGACTTGATATCGGCCGCCGCGGAAAAAGTCGAATAGGAGTAAGACCGGAGACCGGTACTTTCGGTCATACGGCGGTATTCGAAAACGTCTTTAAGATACTGACGAAAGTCCGTGTACTCCGCGAGCACAGGCGGTTGAGGTTTGCGAGGGCTTAAAGATGGATCAACGGACAACGCCATCTTCGATCTCTCCTGGTGCGAACTCAGTGGTGTTGAGCAAATGCTTCCACCATGTTGCCGAATTGGCAAATGGTTTTCGCACTTTAGGGGGTACCGCCCGGCATGCGAGTTCACAACCGCAACTCCTCTTCGATTCCGATCGCATCCAAAAACCGTTCATCGTGGGATACCACGATGAGTGCGCCGGTGTATTTGCTTAAAAGCTCCTCAAGATACTCGATATTGGCGATGTCGAGGTTGTTCGTCGGCTCGTCGAGGATTAAGGCTTGCGGTTTCACGCCGATCAAAGCGTGCGCCAGCGCCGCACGCAACCTCTCGCCTCCGCTCAACGAAGCGATCGGTTGTTCGGCCCGCTCACGATGAAAAAGAAAACGCGCCAACTGATTGCGCAGCTCCGTCTCGTCTAGACCCGAGGTTTCACGCAACAACTCGAAGATCGACTCTCGTGTATTCACAAGGGGATCTTGCCGCAGAAAGGCCGTCTGGAGCGAGCCTCGGCGGATCTCTCCTCGGATATCCACGAGGTTATGAACATTGTGGGGTTCGAAAAGAAGCGAGAGCAAAGTGCTCTTTCCGCATCCGTTCGGTCCGCGAACCGCGATTCGTCTAGGGCCGCGCCAGCTAAAAGTCTGGTTGTTTCTCCATAACCAATCGTGCGCACCGCGAATGCGAACGTTGAGTTCGACCGCTTCAACCAAAAGGCGCTCGGCGGGAATCTGCTCTTTTTCCACGTCAAGCACCTTTATGGTTAGAACCGGATCGACTTTCAACGCCTGATACGCCTCATGCGCCTTGGTGACCGCTTCCTCGGCTGCGACTAAAGTCGAGCTCTCGATGCGGCCGGCGGTCTCTTGCGCCTTCCGTTTCAGCCCTCCGATCAAAATGCGCGGAAGTCCTCCTTTGCGCGCTTCGCGGCGACCCTTACTCATCCGCCGGTTCTGTTGTTCGATTTGGCGCTGGCGTTCAGCTCGGGCCTTTTCGCGCTCCCGCTTTGCAACGTTTAGGCGATATTCAAGCCGCGCACGTTCACTGCGGCGGAATTCATCATACTCGCGCCACCCTCCTCCGACTCGCATGAGCCCTTGCGGAGTGAGTTCCAAAATCTCATCCACATATTCAAGAAGTTCTCTATCATGCGAAACCACGAGAATGCCGCTGGGCCATGAACGCACAAAATCAATCACCGCCTCACGCCCCTCGCGATCGAGATGGTTGGTCGGTTCGTCGAGAACAACAAACGAACCGTGCGCATTCGCCGCAAGACGCGCGAGACGGAACTTCATCCATTCCCCGCCGCTAAAAGTGGACGTCGGTCGCTCAATCGGCACGTTTTCGATAAAACGTCGGGCGAGTTCATTTTCGAAAGCGTCGAGCATGGCCAGTTCCACGGCTGCGGGCTCGTCGCCTTTTCGCTCTTCGACTTGCGAAAGAAGATGCACAGGCCCCGACGCTTCGATTCGTCCTTCGGTCGGCTGCAAGAGCCCCGCAGCCAAATGGACGAGCGTGGTTTTCCCAACACCGTTAACGCCCACAAGACCCGAACGATGATCTTTCAAATCGAGATTGAGATGATGGAAGACCGTGGCTCCGTTCGGCCATTCGAACGAAACCCCATGAAAAGTTATCGGCATAAACCAATCCTTCGCGGCGTTCACGCCGCCCAAACCGGGGTTAAGAGTTCTGCTGATCGTTAGAGGATTGATTTACGCTTCCATAGGTCTCCGGCTTTCGAGGCCGGAAACCCAAGTATGGCATGGCCCAGAGAACAATTTCAATAGGACGAATGAAGTTCCGAGCGCGTAGCCAGGAAATCCGCCTCATATTGATTCTCCCGGAGCCAATCGCGCTTGGCTTCGTAATCCGGAATTTGCGTGGCGACCAGCGCCCAGAACGCCTTCGAATGGTTATAGTGCACAAGATGGCTTAACTCGTGAACGATCACGTAATCAATCACGTCCGGCGGCGCCACGATCAGACGCCAGTTGAGACTGATGCGGCCGCTCGACGAGCAACTTCCCCAGCGCGTTTTCTGTGAACGGAAGCAGGTTGACGAAGGCACAAGCCCCATGCGCTCGGAATAATGCCGCAACCGCGCCGAGAGAAATTCTTTTCCCGCGTCCGCATAGTAAGAGCGTACAACGCTTGCCAACTCCTCATGTGGAGCCTGCGGATCGAACCCGCTCCACATCGAACGCGGGATCGCGATAAGCAGTTCGTCGCCGTCGACCACAGCCCGAGCGCTCGCTCCATGCCCAGGAACGAAGCGCAGACTTTTATTTTCACCGAGGAAAATAAACTTCTCCCCTTCGCAATACTTCTTGCGCGGGTACTTTTCGCGGATCGCTTTGTATTTGGCCAGATTGTTTTCGATCCAAACCGAGTGGCGCGCGAGAAAGTTTTGGATCTCCGTATAAGTCGTTCTTCTCGGCGCACTCACTTGGATGCGACCGTTTATTTGCAATGTGATTCCGATCGTTCGTTTATAAGGACGACGTCGGATGAGCACTTCGTGCTCGCGAAACGCCAGAACTTCCTTACCTTGGAGCATCGGGCATAGTCTTGATTTTTTTCTTGCCGCGCGCAACGCTTTTCATGGACTGACGAAACTCTCAGCAACTTCGTCGAACGGTGAATGAAATGGCCTCTGACTTCGATCGCCTCGAGCCCGAGTTGATACTCGGAGCCGTCGAGACCGCAGGGTTTCGCACGACAGGTGAGTACACGCAGCTCAACTCGTACGAAAACCGGGTCTTTGATGTGAAACTGGAAGTGGGACCTGGCGCGATCGACCCCGCCGACCGCGTGATCGCGAAATTTTACCGCCCCAACCGCTGGAGTCCGGAGGCGATTGCCGACGAGCACGCTTTTCTCGAGGACTTGCAGCGCGAGGGCATTCCAGCCATAGCACCCCTTGTTCTCAATAACGGTAAGACGATTTTGCACTATGAAGGTTTCGAACTCGCTCTGTTCCCTCGCGTGAAAGGACGCATGCCCGACGAGTTCTTGCCCGGGCAACTCCGCCAAGTCGGACGCACGCTCGCGCGCATTCACAATGTCGGCGCCCGCAGGCCGGCTCCCCACCGTCCGACCTTAAACGCAAAAACGTACGGCCGCGACCTTCTTCCGCTTCTTGAGCGCTTCGTTTATCCGGAACTTTGGAGACGCTACCTCGAGACTTGCGAAACGATTCTCGACTTTCTTGATGACAATCTGGATGAAGCCACATTCATCCGCATTCACGGTGACTGCCACAAAGGCAATTTGCTCTGGAACGGTCAGGAGTTTTTCTTCGTCGACTTCGATGATTTCTGTAACGGACCCGTGATCCAGGACTTCTGGATGCTTTTAAGCGGCACGGCCGACGACGAAGCGACAAGCTACGAACAAGACGAGATCTGCGCGGGTTACGAAGACTTGCGCGAGCTCCCCGAGGAGTGGCATTTGATCGAACCGCTTCGCGCCTTACGCATCATCAACTACGCCGGCTGGATCGCCCAGCGCTGGAACGACCCGTTCTTTAAACGCATGTTCCCGGCATTTGAAACCTACAACTACTGGCTTGACGAGCTGTCCCGGCTCGAGAAGATCGCCAACGCGCTTTGAGCGATTCTGACGAGTGCTCCTCCCTACAAAGAACGTAGTGGACGATGGAGCTTTACACCCCGAGTCATCCCACCTCTACCCTTGAGGAATTCGCGGACAAAGCCTAGAATGCAGCCCTTACGGCCGGGTCCCGTACAATGGGGACCAGTAAACCCCGCCAGGTCCGAAAGGAAGCAACGGTAGCTGGACAACCATGTGATACGGGTGCCCCGGTCACCTCCAAACGGCAGAAGTACCCAAAATTTCTGGAGATCGATTCCAACGGGAGGGGTTTTTGGCTTATCAGGTGATCGCCCGGAAATGGCGGCCTCAGTCATTCACGGATTTGGTCGGCCAGGAGCACGTGGCGAAAACACTCCTTAATGCTCTCCGGAACGACCGGCTCCCCCAGGCGCTTCTTTTCGCGGGAGTTCGAGGTACAGGAAAAACGTCATCGGCACGAATTCTTGCCAAAAGCCTTCGTTGTCCGAACGCGAAAGATTTCATTCCATGCGGCCAATGCGCCGAGTGCGAAGACATCGCCAATTCTCGTTCTTTGGATGTGATCGAAATCGACGGCGCTTCCAATAATGGCGTCGACGCTATCCGCGAGCTTCGCGAAACCGTGGGCTACATGCCCTCTTCCGGCAACCGCAAGATCTACATCATCGACGAAGTTCACATGCTCTCCACGAGCGCCTTCAACGCGCTCTTAAAAACGCTCGAAGAACCGCCAGCCCACGTGGTCTTCATCTTGGCGACGACGGAAGCGCAAAAAATTCCGGTCACGATTCTCTCCCGTTGCCAGCGTTTTGATTTCCGCCGCATTCCTTCGCGTCAAATCGCCGAGCAGCTCACTCGCATCTGCAAAGCCGAAGGTGTGGACGCCGAAGAAGCAGCCGTTTGGCTGATCGCTCGTCACGGCGACGGCTCTTTGCGCGACGCTTTGAGCCTTCTCGACCAAGTCATCACCTTCTGCGACGGCAAACTCACACTCGAGAAGATCATCGATGTCTTAGGTCTCACCGACCGCTCGTTGCTTCTTGAAGCGCTCGAAGCTTTGGTTCGGAGAGACTCCGCGGGAACAGTCAACGTCATCGAGAAACTTCTTAAGTCGGGTTATGATCCGAAAGTTTTCGCGCAGGATCTTCTCGAAGAAATCCGCCACGCGCTTCTTGTGCGCCTTTGCCCGGATGATCCGACTCGCGTGGTGGATCTTCCCGAAACCGAAATCGAACATCTTCGCAACATCACGCGAGACTTAAGCGAGGAAGACCTCCAGCTTCTTTTCGACATGGCCTTAAAAGGCGTGAACGATCTTCTTCGCTCACACGACGCCCGTCTGGTGCTTGAAATGATGCTCCTGCGGATGGCCGCTGCGCCTCGCGTGGTGAGCCTGGCCTCGCTTGCAACAGGCGCTGTACCCGTCATCCCAACGGCCCCAGCCGCCGCTCCAAGCGCACCGTCAACATCTTCACCGAGTGCGCTACCTACAGCGCCTCAACCGCAGCAATCGCAAGCCGAGCCGATAGAAAACGCTTCGGACAGTTCGGCCGGAGGACGCCCGCGCTACACCGCGGCTTCGTTTACGCGACCCGCCTACACGCTGCCGGGCTTTGAGCACCTGAAGGAAAAGCAAATGGCGGCCGCACAGACGGCGGCCAAAACGGCACCGCCAGCGCAACCGGCTGCAGCTTCAGCGGACACGGGCCAGAGCGAACCCGCTGAAGAGACGCCGGTCGATCCCGTGCGCGCCAAAGATCCCTGGTACCAGTTTGTCGAACGCGTGAAGAAGTCAAACAGCCTTCTCGGCGCGATGCTCGAAAACACGCACCTCATTTCGAATGAAGGCTCGAAGCTCACTCTGGGTGTGCCGAAAAAGATGAGCTTCCTGTTCGATAAGCTCCGCGAGCCCGACAATCTCAAACGAATCGAAAACTTCCTCGAAACGCTCTGGAACAAAAAGTATTCGGTCGAAGTGAAGCTCGTCGACGAAAAAACGTCGAAACCCACGCCCAAAGCCTTGGCAGAGGAAACGGCGCGGGCTCAGCAACGTTCGATCGAACGGGCAATCGAAGAAAATCCGCTTGTGAAATCGGCACAGAACATTTTTAAAACTCAAATTAAGTCCATTAAAGACGCCGCGGGAGCCAAAAGCGGCACTGCAAAAGGGGGACAATCATGAAACGAGGCCTGCCGGGCGGAATGGCGAACCTCATGCGCCAAGCCAATCAAATGCAACTGAAGATCAGAAAGTTGCAAGAAGAGCTCTCGCAGCGGGAATTTGAAGGAACCTCGGGCGGCGGCGCGGTCACAGTTAAAGTCAAAGGTGAGCACGAGGTCGTTTCGCTGAAAATCAACGAAGACGTCGTCAAATCGGGTGACGTCGAGATGTTGCAAGACCTGATCGTGACCGCAACCAACGACGCTCTTAAGAAAGCCCGCGAAACGCACGCGGCTGAAATGGAAAAGATCACCGGCGGCTTCGGAATTCCGGGGCTGTTTTAAGGGCGACCCTAGGAACCACGGAGGCTTAAAACGCGATGTTTCGTATCGGCGCCCTCGAAAAACTGATCCACGAGCTTAACCGCTTGCCGGGCGTCGGTCCGAAGACGGCCCAACGCCTCGCTTACCACATTCTTCGCACGCCCGACCTTTCGGAAAAACTTCAGGTCGCTTTACGCGAAGTGCAGGACTCCGTGCATCCCTGCCCACTCTGCTTCTCTTACACCGACGAAGACGACCTTTGCCGTTATTGCAAAGATTCGCACCGTCGCGACGATCTTCTGTGCGTGGTGGAAGAGCCGGCCGATATTCTGCGTGTCGAGTCTTCAGGCGTCTTCCGCGGGCGCTACCACGTGCTTCACGGAGCGATTTCACCTCTCGACAACATCGGGCCCGATGACCTGCGCATCAGCGAACTCATGGCCCGTATTGATGCGGGACTCGAGGGCCGCCCCTTACCGATGGCTCCCGACCATCCCGCTCCGAAGATCAACGAAATCATTCTCGCGCTGGATCCGGACCTGGAAGGCGACACGACGGTTCTTTACCTCGCCAAGGCTCTGGCGGATAAACAGGTCAAGATCACTCGAATTGCAAGTGGCGTTCCCATCGGCAGTGATATAGACTACGTGGATGACCGCACATTGGGACGTGCATTAGAGAACAGAGTGGAGCTCTGAACAGCAATGGCTTTTATCAACCAAGAGGCCAAGGAAATACATTGCAAGGTGGTCTATTACGGGCCCTCTTTGAGCGGGAAGACGACCAATATCCAATGGGTTTACCAAAAAACCGCGCCATCCGACCGCTCGGAGCTCATGGAGTTCAATACGAACCCTGAGCGCACGCTGTTCTTTGACTTCTTGCCGATGAACGTCGGTCAAATCCGCGGCCTCAACACGCGCTTTCACTTGTACACCGTCCCCGGTCAGGTCGTTTACGACGCCAGCCGGAAACTTATTTTGAAAGGACTGGACGGCGTCATCTTCGTGGCCGACTCGCAGCTCGAGCGCATGGAAGAAAATATAGAGGCCATGAAGAACCTCGAGAAAAATTTGGAACAGCAAGGCTACGATATCCGTCAGATTCCTCTCGTTATCCAGTACAACAAACGGGATCTTCCCAATATCGCTTCGGTGGCTGAATTGCGGGCCGCCCTCAACAAGTACAATGCGCCTGATTTTGAGGCCACAGCGTCCATTGGACGTGGTGTCCTAGAGTCACTCCGTACCGTTTCTAAGACAATTATTACCACCCTCAAGGGTGGGGAAACATAAGAGGTTGCTCTCGCCTCCCGCCAGGTGGTACCCAATCTGGCGAACAAAGGAGGCGTCATGAATCTTGAGATTTCCGTCGAGCTGACTCAAAGCCCCAAAGCTCGTCCGGCCGCGGACAAGCTCGGATTCGGACGACACTTTAGCGACCACATGTTCATCACCTTGTACACGGAAGGCAGCTGGCGAAACGCCCGCGTCGTCCCCTATCAAGCACTTCCGCTCGATCCCGGAGCAACGGTCCTTCACTACGGCCAAGCGATTTTCGAGGGCATGAAAGCCTATCGCGGAGTCGACGGAAAAATCCGCCTGTTCAGACCCGAAGAAAACTGGCGCCGCATGCACGCAAGCGCCGAGCGCCTATGCATGAAAATGGTCGACCTCGACACCTTCCTGGGAGCGATCAAAGCCTTGGTCCGCACGGACCGCGAGTGGGTACCTTCCGAGCCTGGAACCGCGCTTTACATCCGGCCCACTCTGATCGCAACGGAAGCCTTCCTCGGCGTGCGTCCGGCGCAAGAATACGCGTTCTTCATCATCACTTCGCCAGTCGGCGCTTACTACGGCGATAAAGTTGAACCAGTCAAAATTTGGGTGGAACGCAAATACACACGGGCGGCCCCGGGGGGAATCGGCTCCGCCAAAGCGGCGGGCAACTACGCCGCCAGCCTGTTGGCCGCCACCCAAGCGAAAGAACGCGGATTCGACCAAGTTCTCTGGCTCGATGCCGCACAGAAGACCTTCGTCGAAGAAGTCGGCACAATGAACGTCTTCTTCCGCTTCGACAACACGGTCGTGACACCCGCTCTCACCGGTACCATTCTTCCCGGGATCACGCGCGATTCGGTCATCCGTCTCCTGCACAAGAAAGACATGCGCGTTGAGGAGCGTCCGCTCACGATCGACGAAGTCCTCGAAGGAGCCCAATCGGGCCGTCTGAAGGAAGTTTTCGGGACTGGAACTGCCGCCAGCATTTCGCCGGTCGGCGCTCTCGGAGTCGACGAGCGCCTGATTCCCATTGGAAACGGCGAAGCCGGCGAACTCGCCCAGGAGCTTTATCAGACCCTGAACGACATCCAGTACGGAAAAGCCGAGGATCTTTTCGGATGGACGATGGAGATTCCAACCGAGGCCTGAATCGCTGGAGACGGCTGAACTTTTATGTTACATTCCCGGCAATTTAAAACGAGGGAAAGATGGCTTCGCTAGAGGCGCAAATTCGCGAGTTAAAGAAGGCCCGCAACGCCACGATTCTGGCCCATTACTACGAAGAGGGCGAAATCCAAGACCTGGCCGATTATGTCGGCGATAGCCTTTATCTTGCGCAGATGGGCCAAAAGGTCGATTCCCCGGTCGTGTTGCTTGCGGGCGTGCTCTTCATGGCCGAAAGCGTGAAGCTTCTTTCTCCGGAAAAAACTGTGCTGATTCCGGACACGGCCGCCGGCTGCTCGCTCGTCGACCACTCTCCGTACGAACGTTATCTCGCTTGGCGCATGCAATATCCCGAAGCGATCGTTGCGACATACGTGAACTCAAGCGCGGCCGTAAAAGCGATCTCCGACGTTTGCGTCACTTCGAGTAACGCCGAAAAAATCATTCAGGCGATCCCGAAAGATCGGCTTGTCCTTTTCGGACCTGACCGCAACCTGGGCCGCTATCTTTCGAAAAAACTCAACCGCGAAATGGTGCTTTATCCGGGCTCGTGCCAGGTCCACGTTCTCTTTTCGGCGCGTAAGCTCTTTGAACTGAAGAACGAGCACCCGAACGCGCTCGTTCTCGCGCATCCGGAATGCGACGACGCGATCCTCGAGCAAGCGGACGTCATCGGGTCGACTTCGCGTCTTCTCGAAGAGGTCAAAAACAACAAGGCTGTTAAAGAATTCATCGTGGCGACGGAAGACGGTATTTTCCATCAAATGCGCAGGGCACGCCCGGACGCCGTCTTGGTGCAAGCGCCGGCCGAAGGCTCCTGCGCGTGCAACCAATGCCCCTACATGAAATTGAATACGCTTGAAAAAATCCGTAATGCGCTTGAATCGATGCAACCCGCGATCGAAATCGATCCGAAAATCGCTGAACGTGCGCGCGTTTCTCTGGATCGAATGATGGCCATCACGGAGGGGCGCGATGTCGAATGGCCTGAACGTTTCGTCCTTCCTGAGTGACGTCTCACCGGCGCTCCGTCAATTCCTGCAATGCCCCGAGTTCGAACTGCGTCTCAGTGAAGAGTGGGGCGCGGACAACAAAGAGGCGCGCGCCTTGCTTCGACAAGCGCTCTCCGATTTAACGAAAGAGGATCACAGCGACCTTTCGTCACCGCCGCGATCCGACTCGTTCAGCATCTCGATCTCGCATTGCGCGGAGCTTGGAGGGTTCGCCTGCGTACGCCGACCGCGTGCGATCGGCTTCGACGTTGAAATCGCCGAGCGCGTGAAAGACACGGTCGCCTCGCGGATCTCCACGCCCGAGGAAAAGGCTTCGGCCCCCTCGCCAGCACTCCTCTGGGCCGCCAAAGAAGCCGTTTATAAAAGCCTCCTCGGCCCCGGACAGCCGCCGCATTTCACGGCGGTCAACATCGAGGGGTGGCTAAAATTTGGACAATCTTCGAAATTTGAGAAATTGAACAAAGCGTGGGAATTCCGGGCCGTTATGTCGCAAACGGATCCGATTCCAGGGGTGGGGATCGCCCTTCTTTATTCAAAATTCGCCTTTGCGTTTTTTTACCGTTCTGACCTCTCAACTTAAGTCCAGTTCCCTCCGATGAGGAGATAAAGCTCTCATGGGGAGGGGTGAAAAAGTGAGTAGCGGTATTCAAAGAGTTCCACGTGTCGAGCGTCGCGAAGCGCCCCGGGAAAATTTAGATCCGATTCCGATCCGAGGTCTCACTTCAATCGACCACATGACGCTTCTTTCAAGAAGCGGCTTCATTGTGAATGCGTCCAAAACCGGTTTTCTTCTGCATGTCGCGCGGAAGTGCCTCGTGCCGGAAAAGTTCCGGAACGCGCTTTCGCTCAGCGAGCTTGAAGGAGACCGAGTGATTCTCGTGATCGACCCGCTCAATCTCGAAATCAGCGGGCACATCGCACGCACGAAACGCTTGAATAAGGAAACTTACGAAATCGTCATTGATTATTCGAGTGATGCGCCCGAATACTGGCGCGAAGTGCTCGTCGAGATGCTTCCGCGCCCGTCGGACTACGAAGATTAGAGCTGTTGGAATCCGGGGATCGCTTTTTCGGAAACCAACGCCACCGGATAGTGCATCGGCAAAAACCACGAAAGGGCCTCGGCGATCCCCTCGTGTTCGTGTTCGGGAGGCGACCCGAGAGACTCGAGGGAAAAGCAGAGGTCATAATTGGAGCGATCGAAGCTCACCATCAAAACCTTGGGCGCGAGCACTCCCTGATCCAACAAGAACTGCTTAAGAATCGCTCGCACATATCGAGGAAGATACGATTCGCTCGGAGGACCGGCCAAGACTTCTTGGCCGTTTTGGAGTTCGATCTTCTTCCTTTCCGGCTGCCCCAACTGCTCGGTAATGAACTCCCCGCGCTCGCGGTAATTCCAAATCATCCCGTAAGTTAAAACGATATCCGGAGTTGTTTTCTGCGGGTTGACGGCAAGACCGATTCCGCGAGTGGAAAGCCAGTTCAAAACGCCCGCCAGCGGTTCGAGATCAGCGTCGGCGCCTTCCGTAGAAACGAAAAGATAGGGCCAGTGATCGGGGCCGACCTGAGGCTCGGGGTTCAATACCCGCACCTTCGCTTCAGGAAGATGCCGCAAAAATTGTCTCTCCCATGCCTCATCTCGGCGCCCCGGCGCCACTTTTAGAAGATCTTCCAATATCGACATGTCCCTGTCTCTAGTCGGCCTACCTGTCTGCGGCAAGGAAAATCATTGGATTACACCGTTAGAGCGTGCTCCAACTACCTGTCACCACTGGTGATTTTTACAACTTTCGCGTTGGCACATCCTTCGCACATCGGTCGCAAGCCAACCCGGAATTCATCGAGTAAGGAGGAGGCTCGCAGTGATGTTCTTGCGGAGGTACTTGCGGAGTTCGGTTTCGATTCTGGTCCTTCTCGGGTTCATCTTTTCGGCGTTTGCGGATACGCAACCAACCACGCCACAGCTCGACGACCTTCCTGATCTGTTTAAGATCCTACAGGTCCATGAAGTGAGAGTGAACGCTCTTTCCGTGCGGAGTACTGAGCCCGTCGCGCTCGAGCACTATGAAATCCCGCTTCGCGCGGTCGAAACAGATATTTCTTCGCGCTTGTCCGAAAACATCAAATCGTCCCTGATTTTCGAAAAAAACGGCGAAAAGTACGTGCGCTGGATCATCAATCCTGAAGACACCAAATGGCACCTGGAAGTCGCCGAACATCTTAGATCGAAAAACATCCCCGTCGTTAAAGGCCAGTACTTTACCGGTTATCAAACGGCCTCACGCTCCTACCTCGTGATCGACCCGAAAACAAAGGCCACTTTTTCGCTTAAAGTTTCGACCAATCACACCGGCGGGCAATGGACTGACAAAAAGCAAGAATGGGAAGACGCCAAACAAATCCGAACAGCCTATGACTACGTCTTCGACGCCATCAAAAAACACGGCCAATTGAAACACGCCATCGTGATCGATGAACCTGCCGCTTTCGGCTTGCCCGCCATCGACCAGGCGATGGTCGTCCGCACCTACGACGTTTTGGAAAGGGGTAACAGCATCCTGATTCCTGGCTTTTCAGTCCTGCACGGTCTTTATGGCGAGCGGTTTGCCGCCCGCCACAATTCGAACGATCCTGCGGCATTCTGGAACGAGCATTATAATAAGCCGCTCGCTCGCGCGATGGCCGAACTTTACGCAATCACCGGAATGCAATACGACTCCCCCCACTCGCAAAACTTTTTGGTCGAGCTTGACTTCAACGGAAAGCCGACGGGCCGTATCGCGTTCCGTGACTTCGGCGACGCTTTCGTCAATCCCGAAGCTTTAGAAGCCCACGGCCGTCCCGATCTCGCCGAAAAGTGGGACAAAGATAACATTAAACCTAAGGTACTCGATGTCGGCGTGGGCCTGCTGCACGGGAACTATTGGCCGAAATGGATCCCCCAGGAGATTTACCAAGCCTACGCTCATGACTTTTTCAAGGTCTTCGAAAGCGAGTTCAAGAGAATCACCGGCAGCGATATCGGGAAAAACGTAACCGATATCTCGATCAACTCGACCGGGACATACTATACGAAATACTATCCCACTGATTCCGTCGAAGGCCAGCGCTACCTCAACTGGCTGCGCCGGCATTCGTCTCTCAGCTGCCGGGCCATTTTTAAACAGGCCATGTAAGACGCCACCTTCTTGCAGTTCCGGCCAACCTCGTTAAAAATGATCTCCACACCCTCAACGAGGTTGGCCTTATGCGTTTCATCTTGCTCGTTTGTCTCAGTCTTTTCATCTCATCAGCGTGCGCATCAATGACGAATCGTTTTAAAAACAGCGAATCTGACCCTTATGTTTGGCTTGAAGAGATAGAAGGCGAACGAGCCCTCGCGTTCGCTCGCGAACAAAGCGACATCACATTGCAGAGGCTTAAAGCCGATCCTCGCTTTGCGAAGATCGAAAAAGAAATTTCCGATGTTTTGTTCGCGAAAGACCGCCTGCCGTACGTCAGTCTTCGCGGCGGCTTTCTCTATAACTTCTGGCAGGACGACAAGCATGTCCGCGGCGTTTGGCGCCGCACAACCTTCGAATCCTATGCCTCTCGCTCGCCCCAATGGGAGGTGCTTATCGACGTCGACGCCCTCGCGAAGGCCGAAAACGAAAACTGGGTCTGGTCATCGGCGAACTGCCTTCCGCCTAAATACGAGCGCTGCCTGATCCATCTTTCGCGCGGAGGAAAAGACGCCAAGGTCGTCCGGGAATTCGACTTAAAAACGAAGAAATTCGTCGACAACGGCTTCAACCTTCCGGAAGCCAAGTCCCGCATCTACTGGGCGGACGAAAACACTGTCTTCGTCGCCACCGATTTCGGCCCAGGAACCCTGACGGACTCGGGCTACCCGATGATTGTGAAACTTTGGCGCCGCGGTCAAAAACTCGAGGATGCCACCGAAGTCCTTCGCGGCGAAAAGTCCGATATCTCCGTCGTCGCGTATGCCAGCCACCGCCCCGAAGGAACCACGCGCCTCGCGATGCGCGCGCTTTCCTTCTATGAATCCAAGTACTGGCTGATCGACGCCGAGAATCGGCTTGTTCCCATTCCCATGCCGAGCGATGCGGCTCTGGAGACGGTGTTCAAAGAAAAACTTCTCTTTTCTCTACGCAGTGACTTAAAAACGACCCGCGCTGCCTTCAAAGCCGGCTCGATCGTAGCCCTTCCCATCGCCGCCATAAAGGAAGGCCAGGCTGCGCTTGAAAAACTTGAGCCGGTTTTTACCCCCACGCAGACACGCTTCTTGGAGGACGTTTCCACCACACGCGACTTCGTGCTGCTCGACGTGCTCGACAACGTTAACGGCAAGATTCTGAGATACTCGGAAAACGGCGACGCATGGGTCGAAGAAACGATCGATTTCGGTTCAGTCGGAAACGTCTATGTGAATTCGTCCGACAGTTACCAGAATCGATTCATCGCCTCCTATCAGGATTTCGTCACACCGACTACCCTTTTATCGATCGAATTCGATCGAAGCGGCAAGATTGCTAAGAAGGTGTTGAAAAGCTCTCCGCCCAGATTTAACGCGAAAGACATCGTCGCCGAGCAAAGGTTCGCTGTCAGTCGCGATGGAACCATGATTCCCTATTTCATTGTACATAAGAGGAATCTCGTTTACGACGGCAAGAATCCGACTCTTCTTTACGGCTATGGCGGATTCCAAAACGCGCTGACACCTTTTTACTTGGGAAGCATCGGTAAGGTCTGGCTCGAGCGTGGAGGAGTTTATGTGCTCGCCAACATCCGCGGAGGCGGGGAATTCGGACCTGACTGGCATCGAGCCGCCTTACGCGAGAACCGCCAACGCGCCTTCGATGACTTCGCCGCCATCGCCGAGGACTTAATCCAGAACAAGATAACTTCTCCCCGCCATCTTGGAATTCAAGGCGGTTCCAACGGGGGACTTCTCACATCGGTCGCGTTTACGCAACGGCCCGACCTCTTTAATGCGGTCGTGAGTTCCGTACCTCTCACCGATATGCTTCGCCACCACAAGCTCTTAGCCGGAGCGAGTTGGATGGAGGAATACGGCAATCCAGACGACCCGAAGATGCGGGAGGTACTCCTCAAGTACTCGCCCTACCATAACCTCAGAGCTGACACACGGTATCCGGAGGTTCTTTTCACAACGAGTACAAAAGACGACCGCGTCCACCCCGCACACGCCCGTAAAATGGTGGCGAAAATGAAACAGCTCGGTCACCCCGTGCTCTACTACGAGAACATCGATGGCGGGCATGCCGGCGCCGCGAACCTCAAAGACCGCGTGCTCGTCATGGCGCTCGAGTTCACGTACCTTTGGCATAAACTCGGGCCTTAAGTCGCCGTCTTGACCCCGTCGCAGGTCAGGCCCTAAACAACCGGCCGTATGGGCACTTTCGTCGTCCCGCCCAATGGGAGTACACTGAGGAGACATGGGAGAAAAAACAGGCTTAGCCGAAGGCTACATTCACGGATTCACGAAGGAAGAACAAGACCGTCTCTTCACGCAAGCGCGTGTGCACGAAGACCTGATTTTTTCGAACGTCGACTTCAGCACGTGCAACGAAATCATCGAAGTTGGAAGCGGCGTCGGAGCGCAAACGAAAATTCTTCTCGAGCGCTTTCCGCATCTGCGCATCCAATGCGTCGATGCCTCTCCCATTCAAGTTGAACGCGCCAAGAAAGAACTCAAGAAAGACATTGAAGCCGGGAAAGTCGCGATCGAAGTCGCCGATGCCCTCAAGCTTCCGTTCGAAGACAATAAATTCGATGGCGCTTTCGTCTGCTGGCTCCTCGAACATGTGCAGAATCCAGTGGAAATCCTCCTTGAGATTCAACGCGTTCTGCGCTCGGGCGGAGTCATCTATTGTAACGAAGTCTTAAATGCGACGTTTTATCTCCACCCTTACTCCCCCGCGACACTCAAATACTGGATGGAATTCAACGACCACCAATGGTCACTGAAAGGTGACCCGTTCGTCGGCGGAAAGCTCGCCAACTACCTGATGAAGGCGGGATACCAAAATATCTCGACCAAGGTCCTCACCCATCAATACGACAACCGGATGCCGAAAAAACGCGCTTCGTTTATCGACTACTGGACCAACCTCTTGCTCAGCGGTGCTCCCGACTTATTAAAAGCGAACCGAGTGACTCCCGAGATCGTTCAAGCGATGAAGGACGAACTCACAACCCTCAAAAAAGATCCCGACGCCGTGATCTTCTACTCATGGATCCTCGCGCGCGCCGAAGTCTACTAGTTTATCGGACATAATCCTTAGTCCAGTCACGAGGGTGGCAGCGCTTTTTGTGTTTGCCACCCAATACACAATTGAATGCAATTAATAAATCCGCCTTGGAAAACTCTCGCCTTTGGGGGAGGCGAATCGGTTTTTCCGAGTCGGCGTTTGCTCATATGGAGTTGAGCCGGTCCACCAGCTGGATCGTACGAAGACCAAGGAGGGGTTATGAACTTTGTCTTCACGTCCGTCGTGGGCGCTCGGAAACAGTTGTTTCAAGCGCTCGCCGCTCTTCTGCTTTTAACTGTTCCGCAACTCGCTCAAGCGTTCCCGCTTACAAGCACGCAACCCTGGGTCTGGCCTTACGAAGTTGACCTTGAGCGCGCCGTCTTCAACTTCGATGCCATCGCTGCCCTTTCCAACTGCTCGGCTTCGTACATACGTTTCAAAGGCGCGCCCGAAGATTCCAAAGCCCTTATCCTCACCAACGGCCACTGCATCGGCGGATTTTTCGGCGGCATGCCACGCCCCGGAGAAGTCGTTTACAACAAAGCGAAGCGCTTTAGCGTCCGCCTTCTCGATCGTGACGGCCGCGCGATCACCACGCTCCAGGCTGATAAAATTCTTTACGCAACGATGACCGGTACTGACGTCGCGCTCCTGGAACTCAATGAAACCTACAAACAAATCAAAAGCAAAACCGGAATCGAACCGCTCTATCTCGCCGACCAACGCCCGCTGGAAGGGACGCCCATCGAAATTCCTTCGGGCTACTGGAAGCGCACTTACTCCTGCTATATCGATGGCTTCGTTCACGAGCTACGCGAAGGCGGATACGTTATGTACGACTCCGTCCGCTATAGCGAAACCGGATGCAACGTGATCGGCGGGACCTCCGGATCGCCCATCGTGTCCATTGAGACGGGCGAAGTGAGCGCGATCAACAACACGGCGAATGAAAACGGCAAATCCTGCACAATGAATAACCCGTGCGAAGTCGACCCGTCGGGTAACGTTTCGATCATTAAAGGCCGTGGTTATGGGCAACAAACCTACTGGCTCTATTCGTGCTTAAACGAGAAGAGAGAGTTTGATCTCGCGGTCCCCGGATGCATGATGCCGAAGCCGCAGTAAGACCGGAAGACTCGACACAAGAACGCCCGCGCGCCAAGCGGGCGTTTTTGTTTACGCCGCTTGATCCGGCCGTTTCACGTTCGCGTCTTCAACGAGAATTCGCGGTCCTGCAAGGTCAATTCCCGCCTCTGCTAGATCCGCAAGAGCCCGCGTAAAGAACTTATCCGCGATTCCGTATTGTGAACCGTAGTCCGAAATACCGTAGACAACCTTCAGCGTGATCCAAGACTCCGTAATTTCGGAAACGACCACCGTCGGCGGCGGCGTTTTGAGAATCCCCGGCACCGACGACGCCGACGACAGCAAAACAACCTTCGCCAATTCAATTGAGGTCCCGAATGGCACCCGGAAGAACTGCGTACGCAGAAAATGCCGATGATTCCCGCCGTAGTTGAAAATTTGCCATTGCGCAACGTTTCTGTTGGGAATCGTGATGAGTTCTTCAGTCAGAGCCTGAAGAACGGTTGCGCGCCAGCTCAGTTCATAAACCTGGCCCGCAATCCTGTCCGAGCCATTTCGCAGCTCGATCCAGTCACCAAGTTCGAAAGGTTTGTCGATCTGGAGCGATATAGCCGCAAAGAGGTTACCTAGCGTATCTTGAAGCGCAAGACCGAGCACGATCGAGAGAATCGCCGACGTCGCGAGGAGCGGCGTCAGGTCCACCTGGAAGAACCTCGTCAAAAACCACCCGGCCAGAATGAGCGAAATAATCAGCGTAAAAACGTTCACGAGCAAAAGCGGAACACCGGTCTTCATGCTCGTAAAGAACAGGAACTCGTACGCTATGATCCTCAAGATCTTGACGAGAACGATACAACCCGAAATAACCGCAATAAGCCCAAGATACGGAGCAATTGCGCGCGCCACGTCCGTCGGCGCCCACATGAACACTTTGTATAGAGCAAAAAGAAAAAGACCGCCGAGAGCATGCCCAGCGAGATTTTTGAACTGACCTCGGAAAATCTGGTGCCGATCAAACGAAACGTTGCGCAAAAGAATCTTGTAACCAACCCACGACGCGATTGCTAGCGCCAAGATCACCAGCACGACTTCCAGCCGCACCGTCGCTAATATATGCTCTTCTGCAAACCACGCTGCCCGTTCGATCTTTTCCACGTCCATGTCTCACTTTTCGACACATTCACCCCCACTCTTTAGCCCGCTTAAGGTCGTGCTCGGCGAGATTCAAACCGATATCGCGTACACGCAAGCCCGACCCGGTTTACTTTCAAACTCCCGGACCGAGGTTGGTACTTGCTATGCTTTCATGGTCGAAGTCAGGCGCCAATGGTTGTCACCTCCGCCAGAAAACGACACTCTTCGGCCATATAAGGGCCAACCCTGGCACACAGCAAGCGCCTCCTCTACTATCAAAACGCCATCTTAAAACCCATCACTAATCAATTAACCTTACATTACTCTTCTCGTACTCGGGCACTAAACTTGCTACCAACACCCTCGCCAAGCAAATCTACGTAGGATTAGTGGAGAATATATGAAAAAAATATTCTTTACGGTTACGAGCCTGATTATCGGTGTAACAAGTGCTTTTGCAGCAACTAGCAAAGAGCCGATCTCCGAGACCGAAGAAAATCAAACGAACCCCACCCAAGATCAAAACCCGTCCGAGTCCACGATTATCGAACAGCTTAGAGATTCGAAAATCCTCGTCGATAAATACGGAACATCTGGAACATGGACCCCCGGTGCCGAAAAGTAAGAGTCCAATGAGCGCAAAAAGATTACCTTTAATTATCTTTTCTGCTCTCACAATTTTAATAGTTATCCTGTATTGGTTATCGCAAAAAGGTGATGCTTGGAGCACGCATTTTAACTTCAGTGAAGAGTTCAAGGTAGGATTTCCGTATTCGACGTCTCTTGCCGAGTTTGATCCGGCACGTGTAGAGGTCGCAGGACAATATGCTCTCTTAGAAAACTTATATATTCCTCTTCTACTGAAGGACAATGAGGGACGCCTGGTTCCAGGCGCCGCCGCAAAGTTCTATTGGGTCGGCGACGAAATCGAATTCGTAATAAATGATAAACTGGTTGACTCCGGCGGCGAAAAAATCACCGTAGACGATGTCTACTTTTCGCTAATGCGCCTTCTAGTTCTCGGCTCCAGCACCCACGGTGACCTAAGAAATCTAATATGTTCCGATAAACAGCCCCAAACAGTCGATGATAAATGTGAAGGTTTAAGGATTGTCGATGGTAAGCTTCGTGTAAAACCGGCAAGGAAAACTCTGACAATATTTGATAATTTTAGTGCAATTGATTTTTCGGTTATTCCGAGGAGGTCTGTCGACCCTAACGACCTAAAAACCATAGACCTTTCAATCACATCGGGAGTTTACTATATAAAAGAAAGACGGCGCGATGGCTCACTCGTTCTAGCTGCGAATACCAAACATATCTTTTACTCCGATCGAATTCCACAAACGGCTATTTTTGTTCCCACGCGCGAAACAAAAAAATCTGGCTTGGAGCTCTTTGAGTCGGGTGAAATAGATTATCTAAGCCCTCTAGACCAAACAGATATTAGCGAACGCATCGACCGTTATAAACATTCCGACAAGGTACATATTTTTCAAACACTAACCGTCCGACTCGAGTTGATAGCGTTCACTGAAAAAGGCCTGCAACTTAGCTCCGAACGACGTTGGTCCGTTGGCAATAGATTGGCTAACGAGCTAGCGAAGGCGTATGCAGGTAGAAGCGGATTCAAGCTAGCCTATCAGTATTTTCCAGAAGGAGGAAAAGGAAGCATCTCCCCAGCAGATCTTGAACCCGTCATTAGTCTTCGAAACAAGCCCGCCCTAAATGACGAAGACGGAAGCGGTATTGTGATTGGTTTCTTCCCACGAAACTACGACAAGATGAAGCCCCTCGTAGCGAAGGCTCTGCCGGGAATAAAAGTAGTTCAGATGACCAAACTTCCAGCTTATGACAAAAACATAAGTTCTTCCGATTATCCTCACCTCTATGTCGTTTCAATGGACACGGGATTTTTAGAAGAGCTACCGAACGTTATTAACAGCTTAAAATCAGGGTTCTTGGGAACTACGAATGACGAACGAGAAAAGTGGCTATCTAACTATCTCATCAATACTGATGAAGCAGAACGTCTGACAGCCCTTAGAGAATTGCATCTTAAAAGTCTTTTAAGCCCCGTAATAATTCCGATCGTACGAACTCCATATGTTTCATTGGTGAGAAAACCCTGGCGCCCAAATTTTTCGTTTTTATTTCCAAACTCGCCTGTATGGAAGATTTCAAGGGATTGATCGACTGGGCCATATCACAAAGGCAGTCGATTAAACTAACCCTTCAAAACATGACTTATATATCCAACTGGCTAACTGGATATCATGATATCCGGGCCACATCTGATTTGGCGCCAGGGTTAATCGGCCGGTCGGTAGCATCAAGGGACATATCTGCAGTTGGCAAAGCTCTGATGGAATTGGTCGAGCGAATCACTCATTATTATTCTAATTGCTCAAGCTTAAGCGTATGCTAGGCATAAGCCGGGTTCTTTCAAAATTTAAATTCTCTCATTAGCCTC
>CALBDW010000031.1 GCA_937927435.1 uncultured Bdellovibrionales bacterium | reverse complement strand
TTTCTCATTCCATAAGCGCGTCTCAAGATTTCCTCCATTTTGTTGTGAAAGCCTTTCCGTGCTGAGCCGTTTTTTCCGACAAGTGCTCATTGAACTCCACGGATCGAATTGAAACACTCTCTCGTTTAGATCGTTTTGAGACGTCTAGACACTTTATGTTTTTCCCCGCTCTGTCGCATCTGTTGACGGCGAAAGCGCGTAAATCGAGTCCTCGGCCGGCCTTCCCGTTGCACTGAAATCTTGATGGCTCGCGGCCCGTATCAGGGTTGATTCGTGTCTGAGTCGGGTAGCGACCGGTCTTAAGTTGGGCGAATTCCCAGCCGAAAAAGTTTCTAGCGATGGAGGGCGTAGGTGCGAAAGTTCGGTTGGCCGACACTCGCGTGTGTGATGATTTCGTTTCTGACGGCGACGGCGTCCGCTGGAGACATGAAGCCGATCGAAGTTTATCGGCGTTGTTACATCCGCATGACCCGTCAGATTCCGGATGTTGGCAGCGCCCGTTACAAAGCGGTTGAGCAGGGGAAAAAGTCGCCCGTTGACGCGTGCATGGAGGTCTTCGATTCGGCGGCCTTCGGTTCAAACGGCATCATGATGAATCGTACGAACGCGGAAGCTAAACGCGTCGTTAAGACTTTCAACGATCTCCATGTAAGTTGGTTCCAATCGAAGAATTATCCCGGTTCGACGCTGACCCATCTCGTTATCGACCACGAAGAGCCGGCGCTGTATTTCACCCGCGCCGCGTTTATGCCGTCGGAGCCGATCAAGTCCGTGCTGACTCTGTCGTACGGACTGCAAGGTGTACGTGATCAGTTGAGCTATCCGGCGGAAATCAATGATTGGGACGCTCAATCGATCCTGACCTATAAGGCGGAATATCCGTACGCGAAAGAGAAGGTGCCGGTTATTTCATACGTCGGCTTCCAATACAATTCATCGAAGAACAACTTCAGCCAGCTTCCTGGTCTCTTGATCGGGACCAATAATTATCAAACGGTCCGGGCTCCGGCTTCGGTTGAAGTCGGAGCGTTGGTCGGAGTTAAGAAGGCGATGATGTTCAATCTGCCGAACTTCGTCCCTTTCAGGCCGGGCGGCGATATTAACAAGGTGCTCGCGACGATCGCGCCGAAGTTTCCGGTGAACCAACACTTCGGTGGGGGTGTCCTCGGTTCGCAAAGCTTCCTGTTGGCGAACGCCAATTTGGGACGACACGTGGTCCCCCATACGTACGCTCAGATCAACCGTCGGATCGGGGCGCGAGTCTTCGAGGATCTGCTTTGCCATCAGCTGCCGACGCTAGACGCCGGCGATGTCGTTCAGGAAGTCGACCTGAAATCTGCTTTCACGTTTCAAACGCAACAGTCCTGCATGCGTTGTCATTCGACGGTCGATGGGTTGGCGACGGGTCTGAGAAACTTCGTCATATTCCGGACCCAGCAGGCGAATCCGCCCAACGCCGGTTTGGAGATCGAAGGTATGATGAGATTGACTCCGATGGCTGGTTCGTCCGAATGGGCGCTTCAGCAGCCCGTTGGTAAGCTTCATTACCGCGAAAACATCACCCGCAAGATCGTCAAGAATGTTTCGTTCAGCTCGCTTGCCGACCTGGGCAATCACTTCGCCTCCGGCAACGATTTCTATCTTTGCGCGGCGAAACGCTACTACCAGTTTTTCACCGGCATCAACGTCGACTTAACCGAACCGGCGAAGGCTTCTCTGGATAAGTATCATCAAGACCTCGTTGTATCGCTCGGCCAAAAGCTGAAATCGACGCAAAGTGTTCGGACTTTGATTCGAGATATTATCGCGTCTGAGCCGTTTCAAACTCGCAACTATCTCGCGGAGAGACTGCAATGAGTAAAGCGATTGCTCGGCGTGAATTTTTAAAGCAATTGGGGCGGGGACTCGGATTCGCGGTGGGAACCCCTTTTCTCACGGATTTCTTGCTCCAGCAACTTGTGAACCGCGCGTGGGCGGTCACGACGGGGAGCGCGACGAGCGCAAATTACATCCACCTGTCTTTCCCGGGGGGGCCTCCACGTTGGTACTTCGATCTTCCTCTCACGCCGACGGGTGTGACCTCGAAAAACTTCATAGCGGGCGGGTTTGGAACCGCTTTCGATGCCAACGGTAACGTCGTCTATAAGACGGCCGCCTTTAAGGTGGGAGGGCAGACGGTTCATCTTCCGCCTGTCTGGGGAATGGGGTTGAGCCGTCAGGATTTCACGACGCTTCTTCCGAACACGATCTTCATCCGTGGAATGGATATGGAGATCAACAATCACGGAATTTCGAACGGCCGTCAGGTGGCGCCTGTTGTGGGCGGAATCTCCGTGACGGGCAAGCTTGCCGACCATTCGAACCTTCCGATCCCGGGCATCGTCGATTTGAACACTTGGGCGGGACAGGTGTTCCGGTCTTACAAAGGGCTCGGGGCCGCTTCGATCAGTTACTCGCAAAAGAATCCGGCCGAGGCTTTGCTGAATCCCTTTAAAGAATTCCGCGGCAATCGCGCGGCTCATAGCGCGCTTCAAACCCGGCTGCAAGCTCAGGCGTTGGAGCATTTCGAACGAAGTTTCGCTTCGCAAGGCGGGAATTCCGGCGCCTTGGCGAAGATGTACGACAATGCGATCCAGTTGATGGACGAGAACATCATCTCAGTCGCAAGCGCGTGGGATGCGACGCTTGCGAAGTACAAGAGCATCATGGAAGAGGCTATCTTTCCGAAGAAAGGAACATTGCCTGGCCTTTTCGATCGAGCGATTCCGGGAGCCGCGTCGAAAACGGCGACGGATGCAACAAGTCTTCTTTATGGAAACGGCGATACGGCGGGCACGAAGGTGACGGGTAAAGACATCCGCGACATGTTCGTCCCGGGCAAAACGACATCCGCCCGCATGGCGGAAAACTTCGCCCTCGCAGAACTCTTGATCGGTCGGGTGACGTCAAACATGACTTTGGCGTTCCCGGCGTTAACGTCGCTTTCGCTCGACGGAAGCGAGGCGAACTTGTTCAGCCCCAACCATGACCAACACTATATGGGCAGTCGCGTGAGTCTTCTGGCTACGACTTTGTTCTACAGAGCATTCTTGGGTTGTTTGACCGAACTCGTCGCGTCGCTTAAATCGAAAGGGCTCTTCGATAGCACGATTATTCACATTTCTTCCGAGTTCAATCGTACACCCAAATCGTCGGGTGCGGGCTCCGACCACGGTTATATGGCGGGCAACACGACGTTGATTTCCGGCATGATCGGAGAATGCGGCGTCGTCGGCAATATTAAGGTCGATGGCCGAGCCGAGACGGGGAATTCTTATGTCGGGACGTTTGGGGTCGCGGATAATTTTGACTTGGGTGGAATGAACCGGCCGATTCAGGTCAACGATGTGGCCCTCACAATCACATCGATGCTTGGAATCGACGCGGAACGAGTGATCACCAACGGTCGGGCTCTTCTGGCTCCGTCGGGCGGAAGATGGACGCTCAAGAAGAAGGAGGCGAAGAATAATGCGTAATCCTCGGGTTCGAATCGCGCTGTTCGTGACCCTATTCGCTTTCGGCGGCGCCGTCGTCCTTTTTCAGAACTGTGCAGGCGAAGCATTCGTTCCGATCGAGCGTTCGTTTTCCGTTGAACTGCTTTCGCAGGCGCTCCAGGAAGGAGAGCTTCATGTTCCGATGCCGACTAAACAAGAGACCAATGCTGAGCTTATTTTGGTCGACCGGTATTATCTCAAGTCACTTTTTGAAGATGTTTTCGGCCCGCAGGCCGGCTCGGTCGATACCGCGAAGGTTTTCAGCGACGCTTTGACTCATGGAAGTGCCTGTTCGGTTTATGAAGATCACCGCGAATTGAAGTCGAACGGGACGCTTTCGCGCGCCGACTCCATGCAAGCTTGTTCGATGTCTTCGGTCAATCGCACGCAGGCTCGCGTGAATCCGAACGGAACCGTTAGTCGTCAGGCATTGATCGCGCGCGCTTGTTCGGACCTGGTGACCAACAATACGACGCTGAAATACGCGCTTGCGAAGATCGCCAATGTCGCGGTGCCGGAGCCGACTCGCGAAAATATCAAGACGGCGATCGAACTTTTTTATCGCAACGGGCCCGACCCTGACGAGGGGTTGATTGAATCATTGCAGTTGATGTTCTCGCTGCCGGCTAAGATAGATGATTGGAGAGGAGTGCTGTACACTGTTTGTGTTTCGCCTCAGTGGCAAGTGCTATGAAGTGGAAGTGGAAGGGGATTTTACTTTTGTTAACGATTCTTTGGGCTGCGAACGCTCCGGCGGTTTCACTTGAGGTCACGCCTTTATATGATTCGCGTTCGATCCAGCCCGGTATCCTCATTCCCTTCCGGGTTGGAGGGGAGTCCGTCAATTCGGGAGAACTCTCGGCTTTTGTGAAAGATTCGTCCGGTAAGGATTGCCGGGTCATGAGAGACCCATACATCCCGAAGGTGTTTTTATTGAAATGCGCCGATGAAGCGGATGTTCAAATCGTCTTCCGGGTTACGAATAAAGAGAGGGTGATCGAACTTAATTTTGGTCCAGTCCCGGTACGAAAATACGATAGCAATCTTGTCGTCGTCGCTCCCGGGAACGATGGGGGTGGGGACGAGAAATACGTAGAAGGGCGCCGGCTATTTCAGGTGTATTGTGCCGGTTGTCACGACGCCGCTTCCAAGCGCGGAAGTTCAGAGGCGGCGATTAAACAGGCGATTCGGGGGCTCTTGCCTGGCACAGGCTCGATGAAAAACTCGACGGAACTTCAGCTACTCTCGGACGAAGATATCGCGAAGATCGTGCGTTACTTGGGTAACCCTTGAGCGGAGAGATGGGACAGGCGTGGTGGAAACGTAAAAGTGCAATATTGGGCGCGGTTCTCGCCGTGGGGGCCGGGATCACGCTCTCCTTCCAAGCTTGCGGCGAGCCCGAGCGCGTGCGGTTCCTCGATCATGAGGCCGCATTCTTCAACTATCGGTACAAGGCGGCGCCTAAGTTTTACGCGGAAATCTTGCTGTATCGTGATGCGAGCCAGGTCGAGGGACTCTCCGAGTTCAAGTTCGTCGGGGCTGCCGCGCATGCGACCGATTCGGCCAAGCATATCGAGTACCGGGTCCGGATTACAACGCCTGATGAAGACATTGTCTGTCCGACGCGAACGGGAACTCTCGCTCCGGGCGAGAGCACCATCGAGTTCGATTGTTCCTCCCAAGTCCAAACCGATCGACTGCGGGTTGAACTTTATCTGAAAGCCGGTTCCGACGAAGAAACTGTCGTTAAAAATTATTAGCCGAGCTGAGACGCCTTGACTCGCTATTAATCAGCATGAATAGTCGTAAAAGTGAAGCGATGGCGATTGGTTCTCTTATTTGGAATCGCCCTGGGATGGAATACGGCCGGCGCCTATCCTGAGTTCATAGGTTACGGTTACCGGTCCTGTTTAACCTGTCATTATAACGCAACCGGTGGCGGGCAACTCAATGATTACGGTCGCGCGCTTTTTGGCGCGGAGATCGCCGCGCGCCCGTTTTGGATGCCGAACACTGATGACGAAAGGCTCGGCGAGTGCTCGCACTTCCTCGGCTGCTTTTCAAGTCCGTACTGGCTGAAGCCTGGGATTAAGTATCGGCGGCTTTTGAATCAAACAAACCCCGGCCGTGATGGCTCGGTCGTTCGCGATTACAGCATGCAGAACGATTTCAATTTGGCCACGTTCCTGACGGAAGAAGAAAGTCTCGGTCTGGTCGCGACGTTTTCCTACGTCGGAAAACCGGAGTTGGCCGCGCCGAACCGTCCGTTGGGCGAAAGCGAGATGATGTTACGCGAATATTTCGTGCGCTGGAGAATCAACGACGTTTATTGGCTTTTCGTTGGACTTATGGACAAGGCGTTCGGCATTAAACAGCCCGACCACACCGCGGTCAACCGTGCGCCGATCAAGCTTGGACAAAACGACCAGACGCATGCGATCCTCTTGTACCGTCATAGTGATAACCACGACCTTTTTGTTCAGCCGTACTTTGGAAACGCTCATGCGGAAGAGCTGGATAGGGCCGTCGGAGGGGCTGTTTTGTACGAATATTCGTGGAATGAACGGCTGGTTTTCGGTGTTTCGGCGAAACACGAGTCGACGAAACGTGAAACTCTCACGAATTACGCGTTGCTCGTACGTTACGGGAAAGAAGGCGGGCACGCACTTTTGAGCGAATTCGGTTTCAAGGATATTGAAATCGAAGGGTTCAACCGGATGTTCGGCGCGTACAATTATTTTGAGGCCCACTATCTGCTCACACGGGGGCTCGCCTTCCAATCAATCGTCCAATTTGACAAAGCCGAGTTCAGGGATTCATCGCCGCTTCGGACGCGGTGGGGATTCGGGTTTTTGTATTTTCCGATGCAAAGGATTGAACTTCGCGCGCAGGCGATACAGGTGCGGGCTGACGAGAAAGATCGCGTGAGTGAGGATCAATGGCTTGCGCAAGGACAGTTGCATCTCTCATTGTGACCGCGGTCGCGACCTTCGCACTCCTTTTTGCGAAACCCGTTTACGCTGCTGAAAAAGGCAAGCCGTCACGGGCGGCCACGTCTGTCTCCCGCAAAAAGACGGATCGCACGCGCGCTCAGGCGAAACGAACGTCGAAAGGCCGCCAAGCTGTCCGCTCGAGGCCGGCTGCGCGATGGATGAACGGCTGGCAGGTTGGTTGGTCGTCGTGGCATGAAGCAAACGGTGTTGAACGACTGACCGACCATAGCGAATTTGAGACGGCCTCGTCATTTCAGACCATTGTGATAGGAAACGAATGGACTTTACTCCGTCGCCGTCGTAACGGTCTCACTTTCGATCTTCAACTGTTTTTGGGAAGAGGGACGACTGAAAGCCGCGATGCGAGGCTCGACTTTCTTGAACGCGACGAGCTGGTTTGGGGTGGCGCGGGCTCCATCGGGTGGCGTTGGTTTTTTTCACAGGCCTCAGGCAGCCAAGCGTCCGTCATGGCCGGGGCCATGTACCGCCACGTCGGATTTTCCGAGCCGGAAAACTTCTCATTCAGTAAAGCCGCGCAGCGTTTGCTTTATTACGGGAAGTTTGAGGTTGCGTTTTCGCTTACGCGGCGGACGTCTCTCTTTCAACAGTTTACCGTTCCTATGGAGTTCCCGCAGAGGACAGGAAATATGTGGGTCATGGGCCTAAAAGTGAGGTAGCCCGCCCGAGAGGCCCCGGACCATCCGAGTGTCAAACGAATGGACAGTCTGGCCGTAAAACCGCGTGGGAAGACGGTTTTAAGAGCGTTTAATTGAGAAAATCGGGCTCCTGCGCCGGCATAGTGTTTGAATGAAATTCGCGCTGATGGATGCAGGTCGCGGGATCTTTTGTTTTCGCGGCCAATGACTCTGCTGAGAGCAGGGGAGGAAAAGATGATGAATTTTAAACTCGGCATGAAATCGTTATTGGCGGCTGTTCTCGTTTTGAGTGCGAGTCGCGCTCTTGCCTACGATGAGACCCGTTGTAGTGGTCGCGGCTGCTTAAGCGTGCCGGCGCACCAACATCTCCAACACAACGTTTCGTACTCCCAAGAGGAATCGACGAAGCAAAATGAATCTTCCGGTGATAACTTGCTCCACAAAGGCGTTTACGAAAACCCGATGGATCTGAATGATCGTTCGGAACGTCAATTCAGGGATATCTGAGGAGTTTCCGGCCCAGAACGGCCGGAAAATTTCATCTTTGCCCGCGTCCGTGTTATTTTAAAAGCATGGACGCTCAAATCACCTTCGTCTCCGATCACGCGATTTTGATCGTCTTTCAACCGCGGCATGGCGTCCATCGGGATATTTGCGCCGTCTGTAAGAGGCTGGAGGACGAAAACCTTCCGATCCTCAATCTTCACCCTGCTTACGAAAGTTTGCTCGTTGATTTTGACCCGTCGACCGCGAATCCGCATGAACTCTTTCGAGAGATTCAAGAACTTGTTTCGCGGACTATCAACGATGATCGAATCGAGGCCGAACCGGAGCGCGTTGTGGAAATTCCGGTCTCGTACGGGGGAGAAGAGGGCCCCGATCTAACGGCATTTGCACAAATGACGAGGCTTTCCGAAGACGAGGTCGTCAAACTCCATACCGGAAGCGAGTACGAAGTGGCGTTTTTGGGGTTTGCGCCGGGCTTCGCGTATCTTTTGGGCTTAGATCCGCGGCTCATAGCCCCGCGCCTAAGTTCGCCGCGTTTGCGTGTTCCCGCGGGAAGTGTGGGGGTCGCGGGACGGCAGACGGGCGTCTATCCGGACGATTCGCCCGGGGGGTGGCAGATCATCGGCCGTACGACGCTTAAACTTTTTGATCCGTACCGAGTACGCCCGAGCGTTTTGCAGCTCGGAGACCGTGTGCGGTTCGTTGAGGCGAGCCGGTGGAAAGGTAAGTCGGATGAACCTCTTGCCGCGAGAGAAGAAATCACGATGCCTCCGGGGGAGCCGACGATCGAAGTAATGAGTGGTGGATTATTCGCCACCGTTCAGGATTTGGGGCGGTTCGGCTGGGCTCATTTCGGTGTTTCGAGTGGTGGGGCCGCGGATCCGGTTTCGCTGGTCTTGGCGAACCGTCTTGTGGGGAATAAAGATCACGCGGCCGCGATTGAAATGACGGCGATGGGCGGGTCGTTTCGCTTTCTTCGCGAGACGTGGATCGCCGTAACCGGAAGCGACTGCGCGCCTCGTTTAGACGGTGAGCCGTTGTCGATGTGGACGTCGTACCCGGTTCGGGCTGGGCAAATCCTGAGTATGGGTGCGCTTGAAGGCGGATTACGTGCGTATTTGGCGATCGAGGGTGGAATCGATGTTCCGAAACTGATGGGCAGCCGTTCGACGTTCGTCGGCGGACGTTGGGGAGGACTCGACGGCCGTGAACTCCGTTCGGGCGACACCGTCCGCGTTTTTCGCGCCGGCGAACGTCGCGGCGGTTACCGTCGTGTACGCTCGAGCGTACGGCGTTGGTTCCAAGAAGACGCCCATTCGGTGGTCCGCGCAACCAAAGGGCCACAGTGGCATTGGTTTTCCGAGGAGGCCAGACGGGCTTTTTTCACGGCTGAGTTTCAAGTCACGCCAGAGACCGACCGTCGTGGGATCCGTCTCAATGGGCCTGTACTCCCGTGGGCCGATTCTCGTCGCGGCGTGGAGCTCGTCACCGAAGGAGTCGCGGCCGGCTCTATCCAAGTTCCTTCCGGCGGGCAGGCGCTTGTGCTTTACTGCGAACAACAAACGACGGGTGGCTATCCCAAAATCGCGACGGTGGTCGCAGCCGACCTCTTTCATTTGGGACAGGTGCGGCCGGGGCAGAGAATCCGTTTTCGGGAAGTGAGCCTCGATGAAGCGTGGGATTTGGCGGGCCGGCGTCGACGCGAGTTGGACGACGCGATTTTACCCATCTAAAGGGGAGCCGGTGAATGGGTTGTTCGATCGATCTCAATCTCGATGCGGGGGAGATTCCGGAGCTTCTTGCCGATGGCAGAGAAGCCCGCCTGTACGATCTTGTGACAACCGTCAATATCGCCTGTGGTGGACATGCCGGCGACGATGCGACCATGCGAAAAGCCGTGCGGCTGGCGAAGGAGCGCGATCTCGCCATCGGTGCGCATCCGAGTTATCCGGACCGTGAAAATTTCGGACGCAAGCCGGTAACGATCGGTTTTGAAGAGCTGAAGAGATCGATTCTCGAACAGATCAGTCGCCTTCAAAGAATCTGCAATGACGCAGGGGTGAGGCTCACCCATCTGAAGCCGCATGGAGCGCTCTACAACGTCGCGGCTACCGACCACGAAACCGCAAGCGTCTTGATCGAAGTCGCGAAAGAATGCGGTCAAGAACTTGCGATCGTAGGGCTCGCCAGCTCGGAATTCGCGCACTGGTGCACCCAAAGCGGCGTGCGTTTTATCGGTGAGGCGTTCGTCGACCGGCGGTATGAAAAAGACGGGCGCTTGCGGTCCAGAAGTTTCTCGGACGCTCTCATCACTGATCCTCAGGAAGCTTGCGCTCAAGCTTTGAGCCTTGTGAGAGATGGCAGGGTTCAAAGCGTCTCGGGCGATTGGGTCGACGTCGAAGCTGAAACGCTTTGCATACATGGTGATTCGCCCGAGGCGTTTCGGCACCTTCAAGGCTTACGGAAGGCTTTGCGCGCGGCGGGCGTTGACGTCCGCCGCTTCGATCAAAAAGGCCGCCCTCAGTAGCCGACGGGATGCCAAACGGTCTTGTACTCGACGAATTGAAGGATGTTGTTTAAACCCAAGTTCGTCTGCATGGGAGGAGCCACTCGCTTGAGGTTTTCGGCACCCGCGATTTTGAGTTCAGCTAAGAGCGCTTCATTCTTTGTTTGGACGCTGACGGCTTGAACTTCCATATGGCTGCCGAACTGAGGTGCGAGTTCCGAGACGTCACCGGTGAGCAGGTTCACGACTCCCTTCGGTAAATCCGAGGTCGCGAAGACTTCTGCAAGCGGCGCGAGCAGCGTTCCCGTGACGCCGGGAAGAAGGGCCACGACCGTATTGCCCGAACAAATGATCGCGGAAAGGCCCGCGGTGATTTCATCGAGAGTGGAGTTTTCATCAAAGAGTGCGGCGACGACACCTACGGGCTCGGCGGCGGTGAAGCAGAGGTGCGGTCCGCTCACCGGGTTCAAGTTACCGATCACTTGTTGGTATTTATCGGCGTAGCCGGCGTAGTAGACGAAGGCATCGATCGCTGCGTCGACCGCTTTCTGAGCAGCGTCGTTTGAAAGTCCTTGTGTGTAACATAAGACTTCAGCGAACTCGTCACGTTTCCCCTCGCACATTTCAGCCATTCGATAAAGAATCTGCGCGCGGTTGTAAGCCGTACGGCGCTCCCACGAGGCGAGGGCCGCTTTGGCGGCTGCAACGGCGTTACGGAAGTCTTTGCGCGAGGCGCGGCAGAGGTGAGCGAAGTGTGCGTCGGTCCCGTGGCGGACGACGGGAAAACTGCGGCCCGATTCCGTGCGCGGAAATTCCCCGCCGATGAAGAGCTTAATCGTCTTTGGAACCTTAAGGTGGTGGCTCGCCATTATTTCTCCTCCAGGTAGGGAAGGAGACCGTGGCGCCCGCCTTCGCGCCCGAAGCCGCTTTCGAAGTAACCGCCGAACGGAGCCGAGGGATCGAACTTGTTATACGTGTTCGCCCAAATGACCCCAGCCTTCAAGGCCGATGCGACTTTTTGGATCTTCGAGCCTTTTTCGGACCAAATGCCGGCGGCGAGTCCATACGACGTATCGTTGGCTTTCATGATCGCCTCTTGCGGGGTTCGGAAAGTTGAAATCGTGAGAACCGGACCGAAGATTTCGATACGGCTTAAAGTGAAGCTGGAAGACACGTTCGCGAAGAAGCACGGTTTATGGAAATAGCCTTTCGCCGGAAGAACCGTTCCCGCCGGTTCATAAAACTCTCCGCCTTCCTCTTTTCCGAGGGCGACGAGACGCTGGATCTTTTCAAACTCGCGTTTGGAATTGATCGCCCCGATATCCGTGTTTTTGTCGAGGGGGTTGCCGACACGGATTTTATCGATTCGTTTTTTCAATTTTTCGATGAACGTCTCGGCGATCGACTCTTCAAGCAGAAGGCGGGAGCCCGCGCAGCACACATGCCCCTGGTTGAAGTAGATGCCGTTTACGACGCCTTCGACGGCCTGATCGAGTGCGGCGTCTTCGAAAACGATGTGCGCGGACTTTCCGCCGAGTTCAAGTGTGAGTTTCTTGTTCGTTTTCGCCGTGGCTTCCAAAATCTCCTTTCCGACTTCGGTCGATCCCGTAAAAGCGACTTTATCGACATCGGGGTGGCTGACGAGAGCGGCTCCAGTTGCGCCGGCTCCGGTCACGATGTTGACAACACCCGGAGGAAGGCCCGCTTCCTCGAAGACTTCCGTCAAAAGGAGGGCTGTGAGCGGAGTTGTTTCTGCCGGCTTCAAAACGACCGTGTTGCCGCATGCTAAAGCTGGCGCGATTTTCCAAGCTGCCATGAGAAGCGGGAAGTTCCACGGGATCACTTGGCCGACCACGCCCAGAGAAGAGATTTCACGGCCGGGAAAAGCGTCTTGCAGCTTATCGGCCCAACCCGCGTGGTAGAAGAAATGAGCCGCCACGAGGGGAATGTCGATATCGCGCGACTCGCGGATCGGTTTCCCGTTATCGAGAGTTTCAAGGACCGCGAATTCGCGAGCGCGCTCTTGGATAATTCGTGCGATCCGGAAAAGGTAACGGCCGCGCTCGCGACCTGAGAGTTTCGACCAGACTTTCTCGTAGGCCTTGCGGGCCGCTTGTACGGCCCGGTCGACGTCTTTTTCGGTTGCCTCCGCGATTTCAGTCAAAACGGCCTCCGTCGCCGGGTTTACGGTCGGGAAATAGCGGCCGCTTGAAGGCTCAACCATCTTGCCGTCGATGTAGAGCCCGTAGCGCGGTTTAAGTTTAACGATATCAGCACTCTCAAGCGACGGTGCATATTCAAAACTCAAAGTGACGGGTCTCGCGGAAGGCGTCGGCGTTTCGATGTTGAGGGCGGCTTTCGCCCGTTTCACGAGCATGGGTTTCGCCGCCGGCTTATTGTTTTTCCCTTGTCGCGTGCCCGTTCGAGTTAAATCGGTCGTTCGCATCGTGAGCTCTCTTTGCAAAATAATGTTAGTCGAGAGAAAACGCTTTTTCGTAATAGTAGCGTCCGGTCGCCTCTTTGAAGATCTGCTTGAGCAGATCGTTTAGCAGGGCGCTGGCGCCGAAGCGGAATAGATCCGGTGTCAGCCACTCCGGTCCCAGGGTTTCGTTCACCATGCACAGATATTGAATGGCTTGTTTGGCCGTGCGGATTCCGCCCGCCGGTTTCATACCGATTTTCTTGCCGGTGCGGCGGTAAAAGTCCGCGATCGACTGTAACATAACAAGAGTCACCGGAAGAGTTGCGGCTGGTTGGATCTTGCCGGTCGAGGTCTTGATGAAGTCGGCGCCCGCCTCCATCGCAATCTCCGCAGCGAGGCGGATTTTATCAAGTGAGCCGAGTTCGCCTGTTTCAAGAATGACTTTCAAGTGCGCGGGACCACAGGCCTCTTTGACCGCGCGAATCTCGTCGAAAACCTCTTGGTAACGGCCGCTGAGAAAGGCGCCACGATTGATCACCATGTCGATTTCGTCGGCGCCTTGCTCGACGGCAAAACGGGTGTCATCGAGTTTCGTCGAAAGAGGGGCTTGGCCGGAAGGGAAAGCCGTCGCCACGGATGCGATATGGATGCCCGTCCCGCGCAAGACGTCGGCGGCGACTTTGACCATCGAAGGATAAACACAGACGGCAGCGACGGAAGGAATCGGTTCGAGTTTTTTCTTTTCGGCGAACGCGGCGAACAGGCCTGGAGGAACCGGTGACTTTGCCTTCGCGCAGAGTTGCAGGACCTTTCCAGGGGTATCGGCGCCTTCGAGAGTCGTCAGATCGCACATGCGGATGGCGAGATAAAGCGCCTGAAGCTTGGATTCTTTCTTGATGCTCCGCTTGGTGAAGAAATCCGCTCTTTCCTGAGCGCCAACCTCGTCCACGGGCGGAACCAGAATTGGAAGCAAGCGGCCTTCGGGCCCGCGAACAGTGATACTTCTCATATTGATCCCCTCTTTCCAGAATGGCCCATGAGCGGCGCTCTCGGGCCGGCCCATGAATGAGCATTGTTAGTTCATGCCCGAATCGATGGCAATCAAACTGGCTCACTATCGTGGGGATGACCGGAAAAGGTCAAAAAACAACTGTCAACACGACTGTTTAGGAACATCACCATTAAAGTGAGCCAGTTTGTAACGCGTTGCAGTTCAAGCCCTTAAGCAGGGCCCCGAAAAACAGGAGGGGACTAGCGTGCCGACGGGTTTTGCTGAGCGCGTTGTTGCCGCAGTTGCTTGAGTGCTCGGGAACGGTAGCCCTGGAATTGGGGCCGACCCTTTTTGCCCGGGGCCAAGCGATAGTGGTGTGCGCAGTTTTTAGAGCACGTGTGCCGCGCTTCTTCTTTATCCAGGCAATCGATGCAAACGACAGCTTCCGTCTCGCAGCGGCGGCACTGGATCTTTTGATCGGCCGGCTGGCCGCAGTGCGGGCACATCTTGTACTGCTTCGTCGGATTCAGATATTGGTCGACGGCGACGCGATGGTCGAAGACAAAACATTCACCTTCGAATTTCTGGTTAGGAAACTTCGCCAGATAGTTCAGAATACCACCGTCGAGCTGGTAGACGTTCGTAAACCCTTTGTTCTCCATCTCGACGATGGCCTTTTCGCAACGGATTCCGCCCGTGCAATAAATGAGGATCTTTTTGTCTTTCGGAAGATCGCTCTTATCGAGGAAGTCGCTGAATTCGCGGAACTCCTCGATGTTCGGGTCGATGGCGCCCGCGAATTTACCGATCTTCGTTTCGTACCAGTTGCGGGTATCGAGAACGATGACATCTTCTTCCTCCATCATCCGGTGCCACTCTTCCGGTGAAAGGTGGCGGGGCGAGTGTGGAGGAAGCGGTTGCACTTCCGGCTTGCCGAGCGTGACGATTTCGGGACGAATGCGAACCGCGAATTTCCGGAAGGGCCAAGCTTCGGCTCCGCTCCATTTCGGCTCAAGTTTCGGGAATGAAAGCGTTTCGGAGATGAAATTCAAATAAGCTTCGAGCGTCTCTTTCGATTCCGCGCTGATCGTGCCGTTCACGCCTTCCGTCGCCAAGATCACCAACCCACGCACGTTTTCGTTCTTCGCGTGGTCCTCCAGGCGTTTTGAGAGGTCTTTGAGTTGGTCTTTAGGAACCGGGCCAAAATGATAGAAAGCGGCGATCGAATATTTATATGCTGATGAGTCCATGCGCCCCTTTTACGCTTCCGGTCATTAACGAGTCAAACGAAGGGAGAGGATTTAATCATTAGCGCGCAGCGTTACTCGATCGGTAGCCCCTCGCGAGCCATGATTTTGAGGGCGTTCGTGGTGGGGCAGGGGCCGAGTCTGAGTTTATAAGAGAAGACCATTTCTCCCTCAGCGGAGAAGTCTTCGCGGAAGTGGAGATTCATGACTTGATCGTGACTCTCTTCGAGATTCGTCAACTCCAAATCGTGCGTTGAAATAAAGCCCACGGAGCCAGGTTCGTGGGCCAGAGCCCGAATGAGGGCCCGGCTTCCGATCTGGCGTTCCCGATTGTTGGTTCCGCGGAAGATTTCGTCGATGAGATAGAGAACGTGAGTGCCCCTTCTGCTCACGCGGTTTAAGAGTTCTTTGAGCCGTCTCACTTCGGCGTAGAAATACGAGAAACCGTCGCGGAGCGAATCACTCACTTCGATGCAGGTTTCGACTTCCAGTGGATAGGTTGAGAAGGAGTCGGCGAAGACCGGAGCTCCCATATTGGCGAGAACTTGGTTGAGACCGATGGTCCGCAAAAAGGTCGACTTGCCCGACATGTTGGAGCCTGTGATCAAACCTAAGCGTTTTCCCGCAGGAAAACTGAAGTCGTTTGCGACCACCCGCTTTCGGTCGATGAGCGGATGGAAGAGACCGCTAAAAACGAGCTTCGGCGGCTGTGAGCTCGGGCTCTGAATTTGCGGATAGGAATCCGTTTGATAGCGGTCAAAAAGGACCAGAGAACCCAGGGCTTCGAGTTCGGCGAGTTCGCTCAAGCATTGAGGGAAGGTGTAGGCTATTTTCTTGCGCCGTCGTTCCAAGAAATATGTCGCGGCGAGCGACCACGGAAGCAAGATGCTGGTGAAAATATGAAGCAAGGGATTGGCTTGGATACTCATGAAAGCCAAGACGCGACCAAGCTTTCGTGACTCACGCGAGGGTCCGGAAGCGGCGACGACGGGCGCGAGCCGTTTTAGTTTCTCGATACGCGAAGCTCGATTTTCGAGTTCCTTAAAGACCGGTTCAAGTTCGCTTAAGTGATGGGATAGTCCGACGCCTTTTAAAAATGGAGAGCCGACCTTAAAGAGGGCAGCGAGGTTCACGACCGGAAACACAAAGACGAGAATAACGGGGATTGAACTCCAGCCTGCCGTTTTCAAAACCAAGGAGGAAAATGAAACGAACCATGTCAAAATGCTCGCAAGAAGGAGATAGGGAAACTCGGGCTTGACGAACGGGGTTTTCAGAAAACGGAGAATCTCTGAACTCGAAAGCCGGAAGTCGGCGCGGGACGCGTGCAGCGTCCAGCGCGTAAAGAACCAATATTCGCTTCTTAAGCTACGGATCAACTCCTGTCGCGCGTGAATCTCCTTGTTCGTCATCGGGCTCGCCGTGATCCAAGAGGCGAGTTGTGCTTCGCCTTGGTCGGTGAGCGTTTCATCAAGGAGGCTCCAAAGCGAATGTGGTCCAAAAAGATCGAGGTCGTGCGCGACAGGAACGTCTTGTTCACGGATCTGTTTTTCGGCCGACTCCCACCCTCGTCCCGAAATCAGACCGAGGCAACGTCTTTCTTGGCGCTCGAAAAAAGCTTTGAGCGCATCTAGATTGCGAAGATGGCACTCGATTCGGCGCGTGCGCAGAACTAAAATGGTGAAGACGGCAAGAAAAGCCGCGATGACGGGGAGTTCGAACACCAACCGGGGCTGGGAAGCGAAATAGACCAGAACGAGAAAAAAAACCGCCGCCAGTCCGATCCGCAGGTTTCTCGTTCGCTCTAGGCGGCTGCGGTAAATCGAAGAAAGGCGAGCGAGCCGCTTTTGCCGGCCCGCCAGCCGCTCGGCGGCCGCTAAGGACCGCATTTGAAGTCGCGTTTTGCCCGTCATCAGTTCGATGATGCGTGTCCGGTCGGCAAAGATCAATGGCAAACGCCTTTCGGTACATGAAATGCGCATTGCCGCGGGTGGGGCCGTTTGATAGATTGCAAGCCCATGTCGGAACAGAATCGATCCTCTCAATTTGAAGCCGAAGTCATGCGCCGGCGCACGTTCGCCATCATCTCGCACCCGGACGCCGGTAAAACGACGCTGACCGAGAAGCTGATTTATCACGGCGGGGTGATCCACGAGGCGGGCGAAGTCAAAGGTAAAGCCGGAACGAAGGCTGCCACGTCGGACTGGATGACGCTTGAACAACAGCGCGGAATCTCGATCACGTCGAGTGTGATCCAGTTTGACTACAACGGCTCGCGTATCAACTTGCTCGATACGCCCGGCCACAAGGACTTTTCGGAAGACACGTACCGTACTCTGGTCGCCGCCGATTCGGCCGTCATGTTGATCGACGTCGCCAAGGGTGTTGAGGAGCGGACGAAGAAACTTTATGAAGTCTGCCGTTACCGGCAGATTCCGGTCTTCACCTTTGTCAACAAGTGCGACCGTGAAGGGAAGGTTCCTCTTGAGCTGCTCGACGAGATCGAATCGACCCTCAAGATGAATTGCTATCCGATGACGTGGCCGATCGGCCTCGGCGGTCTTTTCCACGGCATTTATCATCGGGTCCGTAAGGAACTGCTTCTCTATCACCCGAAACATGAGGGCAGGGAAACTGAAATCATTCCCGTCAGCGGGCTTGATGATCCGAAGTGGGAGGAGCGCATCTCTCCGCATATTCTCGCGCAAGTCCGCGAAGAAATTGAACTCGTCGACGGAACGCTCGGTGAATTCTCGAAGGAAAAATTTCTCGCCGGCGAAGTAAGCCCGGTCACTTTCGGCAGCGCGAAGCAGGACTTCGGCGTCGATACCTTCCTCGATATTTTCACGGAGTTTGCGCCGCCGCCGGGACCGAGAGCCGTCAAGGGAGGAGAGGTCCATCCTTTGGATAAGATGTTTACGGGCTTCGTCTTCAAAATGCAGGCAAACATGGACCGTCGGCACCGGGATCGCGTGGCTTTCATCCGTATCTGCTCCGGGAAATTTGAGCGCGGCATGAAAGTGAACCATCCGCGACTGGGGCGGGAAATCCGCCTTGCCCACTCTACGCAATTCGTGGCGCAGGAGCGGGAAACGATCGATGTCGCATATGCGGGTGACATCGTAGGTGTCGCTGACAGCGGTTACTTCCAGATCGGCGACGCCGTCACGACGGGCAAAACCGTTGAGTTCGAACCGATTCCCAAGTTTCCGCCGGAACTCTTCGCCAAACTTTCGGTGTCGGACGCGATGAAACGGCAAAAGCTGCAGAAGGGTGTGAAGCAAATTTCCGAAGAGGGAGCTGTCCAGCTCTTCATCGATCCAGTGATCGGCCCTCAGGATCCGATTATCGGCGTTGTCGGCGAGCTTCAGTTTGAAGTGCTCTTGTTCCGCTTGCAGGACGAATACGGTCTTGACGCGAAATTGAATCGTTTGCCGTATTCGGTCGCGCGGTGGCCGCGAGATAAGGACGGTAAACCCGTTTACAAGCTGAACGGGAACTTCACGATCTATCGCGACATGAACGACCAGCCAGTGATTCTTCTTGAGAAGGAATGGGACCTCAACTGGGCACGCAAGGAAAATCCCGACGTCGAGTTCGTCTCAAGTATTACGGCCGCGCGTTCAGCTCGACCGCCTTTGGAGCTTTGATATGGGTGTCGCGCCTATAGAGATTTCCGATTTGGTGAAAGACTACGGCCGCTTCCGGGCGGTCGATCACGTGAGCTTTAGAATGGCGCCCGGCGAGGTCCTGGGGCTTCTTGGGCCCAACGGCGCCGGGAAGACCACGATTATCTCGACCATGGTGACGTTGGAGAAGCCGACTGAAGGGACGGTTAAGATCTTCGGACTTGACGTCACCCAAGAACCCGAGCGCACGAAGATGCTCACCGGCTATGTGCCGCAGGAGCTGATTCATCACGGCTTCTTCAGCGTCGAAGAAATCATGGAATTCCATTCGGGCTACTTCGGGCGCCTCAAAAACCGCGACCGGATCGACTGGCTGCTGCAAAGACTCGGGCTCTGGGATCACCGGAAAAAGAAAGTGAAGCAACTTTCGGGTGGCATGAAAAGGCGGCTTCTTATCGCCAAGGCGTTGGTGCATGAACCGAAGCTCCTTCTCCTCGACGAACCTACGGCCGGGGTCGATATCGAACTTCGCGAGTCACTTTGGAAGTTCGTCGAGGAATTGCGGGCCGGCGGCATGTCGATTCTGTTGACCACTCACTATATCGAGGAGGCCGAAAATCTCTGCGACCGCATCGGGATTTTGCAGAAGGGACGCTTGTTGCTCATGGGGCCTACCCGGGAGCTGGTCAAGGATCTGACCGAGCGCGAAATCGTGGTTCGCATGCGCGACGAGTTGCCGAAGAATATCGCAAGCCCCTTCCTTTTGAAGCACGATCGCGTCGAGGCGGTCTTCCGGGTGCCGTCCGCGATGGGGGTTGGAGAGCTATTGGCGGAAGTCGGCATTAATCTCGACGCCGTCAATGACTTAACGGTCCGTGAGGGAAGCCTCGAAGAGGCCATGAGGCGCGTGTTAAATCAGCGGAGGCCGAGCGCATGAGCGCAGTGAATTACGAAAAGGAAGTTGAAGCGATCCGGACCGCAATCCGTTTCAACCGCTGGGCCGCGTTTTACTCGCTCTACCGGCGCGAGATGAAACGGTTTTTTAAGGTAATTTTCCAGACCATCTTCACGCCGTTCATCAACTCGACACTGTATCTGCTCATTTTCGGCGTGAGTCTGGGGGCGAGTATCCGTCTCGACAGCGGTCTTTCCTATCTTTCGTTTCTCATTCCGGGGCTTGTGATGATGGGCGTGCTGAACAACGCGTTTCAGAACACCTCAAGCTCCGTGACTTCGGGAAAGTTCTCCGGAGATCTGGAGGATCTCAAAGTCGTTCCCCTCAACTCGACGATGATTATTTGGGCGCTTTCGGTCGCGGGACTTACGCGAGGACTCATCGTCGGTCTCATTACATATACCGTGGTCGAGGTTTTTCTTTACGTGACCGAAGGGGCGTTTCTGCCCGTCGCGCACCCGTTTTGGCTCCTTTATTTCCTCGTGGTCGGTGGACTCGCGTTTTCGAAACTGGGGATCGCCATCGCTTTTTGGGCGAAGTCGTTTGAGCACGTGAGCGGTGTGGGTTCTTTCGTATTATTGCCTCTCATTTACTTGGGTGGCGTATTCTTCTCCACGCGGGGGCTTCATCCGTTCTGGCAGAAGGTTTCGGAGTTCAACCCGGTTCTCTATTTCATCAATGGCGTCCGCTACGGGATGTTGGGTATCAGCGATGTGAACGTGCTCACGGCTGCATGGATTTCGTTCGGCGCGTTGGCGGTTCTCTACGTTTTGGGGCTCTATGCGCTGAAGTACGGAAGTTATTCGCGCTGGTGATGAGGCTCTTTGGGACTTCCGCGCGATCGGGGCGGGCGCGGTTGACGGCCCGGTTAGAAGTGAAACATAATACTTCCCCTCGACCCAAGAAGAGGTGCGCATGGCGATTTTCGATTCTCTTTCGGACAAACTTCTCAGCAGCCTCAAAAAATTGCGTGGCGAAGCCCGGATCACGGAAAGCAATATTCAGGATGCCATCAAAGAAATCCGCCTGAGTCTTCTTGAAGCCGACGTGAACTTCAAGGTGGTGAAAGAATTCATCGACCGGGTGAAAGAGAAGGCGCTTGGACAGGAAGTCTTGGGGTCGATTTCGCCGGGACAGCAATTCGTTAAAGTGGTTCATGATGAGTTGGTCCATGTTCTGGGAGGCGAAACGGCGGAATTGGTGGTGCGCGGCCGGCCCGCCGTGATTTTCCTTGTGGGACTCCAGGGTACGGGTAAGACGACAACGGCGGCGAAACTCGCACGCCACATCCGGACGAAATACGCGAAACGGCCCGGTTTGGTTCCGGCCGACGTTTACCGTCCGGCAGCGATCGACCAATTAAAAACCCTCGGCAAACAAAACGAGATCTTGGTCTTTGATTCGAAGCCCACTCAAAAGCCGGAAGAGATTCTTACTCAAGCCAAGAAGTGGGCGGAAGATAACATGATCGACGTGATCATTGTCGACACCGCAGGCCGCCTGCAGATCGACGAAGAGCTCATGCAGGAACTGCAACGGCTGAAAGAGATTTGGGAGCCGAAAGAGATCCTTTTGGTGGCCGACGCCATGCTCGGGCAGCAGTCGGTTAACGTCGCCGAAGGTTTTCATCAGCGTCTGGGTCTTACATGGTTGATTCTTACGAAGGTTGATGGCGATGCTCGTGGCGGTGCGGCTCTGAGTATTCGTCAGGCCGTAGGGGTTCCGATTAAGTTTCTGGGGACCGGTGAGAAAACGGATGCTCTGGAGGTTTTTCACCCGGACCGCCTGGCTTCGCGCATTCTCGACATGGGCGACGTGCTCTCCTTGGTCGAGAAGGCTCAACAGGTGATCGACGAAAAGGAGGCCCGCGAAGCGGCGAAGAAAATCGGCAAGAACCAGTTTACCGTCGAGGATTTCCTTAAACAACTTCAGATGATGAAAAAGATGGGCGGAATGGAAACCCTTCTCGGTATGTTGCCGGGCATGGGCCAGGTCATGAAGCAGCTGAAGGACATGGCGCCACCCGATAAAGAACTGAAAAAGATCGAAGCCATCATCCAGTCGATGACCAAGGAAGAACGCAGGGATCACCGCATTTTGAATGGTTCCCGCCGGTTACGTATCGCCAAGGGGTCGGGTACCCAGGTTTCCGACGTAAACAAGTTCATTAGACAATTTGAGCAGAGCCAGAAAATGATGTCGCAACTTATGAAAATGGGATTCGGTCGCGGCGGCTTCCCGGGCTTGCGGTTTCCGTTTTAATCAGGCACGTCTTTGGTCAAGATTGGTTGCTCTTGCATTTTTCAACTATTTCACTGTTTTAATTTTGTATTAAACAAGATAAGTTAATTCTTGCGGGAGGCTCCGTTCGTTTGCCGAAGGCGAGCGGAGTTCATCGCTCTCGTGAAGCTTGAAGCAAAAGAGATTTTAACGAAAAAGACTCTAAAGGATGTGTTCGAGGCGCAGTTCGGTGGTGGTGTTCGGATCGGCGCCGGGAAGTTCCGCTGGAGCCCGAATGCGGGTGTTGGAGCCGCAGACGGCGGGTGCTCTCCGTGGGTGACTGGATAGGGTTCGGTTTGAATGACTGGCGTTGCGGCGCGGCGGCTTTTTAAAAATAAGCGTGATCCCAGGTGGTTAAGGAGGATTTTGCCATCGGGTGATGTGTGCGGCTTTGACTCATTTTCAGCTTGCCTCTGCGGGGCGGCACGGGTACACCATCGTATTGCCCTTGCCAGGACCTCTCCCAACGCGCCTGGCGGGGTGGGAGTAACGTCAATTCTAACCAGTGGCACGGAACGAGGCTGGGGGAGAGCGGCTCATGATGTCCGGTGCCATAAAGGAGTGGTTTCGTGGTTGTTATCCGTTTGAACCGCGTCGGTTCTAAAAATCGTCCAAAATACCGCATCACCGTTGCTGACTCGCGCAGATGGCGTGGGGGCCGTTTCCTTGACATCATCGGCCACTACAATCCCAATCCGCGCGGCGAGGAAAAGAAACTGGTGCTTGATCTCGAGAAAGCCAACGCCTGGATCAAGCAAGGTGCTCAGCCGACGGATCGAGTGAAGAATTTGATCAAAATGGCACAAGCCGGGCAGTAAATTCGATCCTTAAGACAGATAAACGAGGAAGAGAATGAGCTACGACAATTCAAGCTTGAAAGACCTTGTTGAGTTCATGGCGAAGTCCTTGGTCGACTACCCGGAGCAGGTCGAGGTCAAGGAAGTTGTTGGCGAGCAAACGACGGTGGTCGAGCTGAAGGTCGCCAAAGAGGATCTTGGCAAGGTGATCGGTAAGCAAGGACGGACCGCAAGGTCGATGCGAACAATTTTGAATGCGGCGAGCACGAAGCTTCAAAAGCGTTCGGTGCTTGAAATCGTCGAGTAAGCCCGAAGGATCTCTATCTCGAAGGGATGTATCTCGAGAAAGGTGCTTCTGAAGAAGCACCTTTTTTATTCGTCGTTCGATTCACTGTTCATTCGCTATGTCGGAAACTAACGAATACGTCCGAGTCGGACGCGTCAAAGACGCACACGGGGTTAAGGGAGAGATTTTTATCACTCTTTTCGCCGGTGAGGCGGCTTGGTTGGATAAACTCAGAGAAGTGTATCTTGTTAACGAAGCCGCCGGCTCCAACAAGGTGCTGTCGATTAAATCGGTCCGACTTCACAAAAACGGTTTGATCGTCAAGACGCGCGAAATTCACGATCGTAATGAGGCGGAAACCCTGAAAGGCTGGTTCTTCGAGATTCCGGCGAGCTTCCTTGTTTCCGAAAAAGGCGAATCGATTTACTTGCGTGAAATTCAGGGCTTCCGCGTTTTGGTGAAAGGGCGGGGAGAGGTCGGTACGATAGAAGCCTTCTCATCCAACAACGTTCAGGATCTCCTGGTGGTGAAGACCGGATGGGGGGATTTCGAGATCCCGTTTGTGGAGGCCTTCGTCGAGAAAATGGACTTTAACGCCAGAGAGCTTCATCTCGATTTGCCCGTAGGGCTTCTGGGTGAGCTCGAAGCGGATGAAGAATGAACTTCCATGTACTGACCGTTTTTCCCGAGATGATCGAATCCGGCACGAGTTTCGGTGTCGTCGGCCAGGCCCGTAAAGACGGTCTTATCCGTGTTTCCGCTTTGAGCCCGCGGGTCTTCACTCACAACGTTCACCAGACCGTGGACGACCGACCGTTCGGCGGCGGCGATGGCATGGTGATGCTGGCTGAGCCTCTGGCGCAGGCGCTCGAAAGCGTGGTGGGCGGTCTCGACCCGCAAGCCCGAAAACGGGTGATCCATCTCTCGCCTCGCGGGACGACCTTTACGGACCGGAAAGCCCGTGAACTCGCCACCCAGTATGATGACCTCATTTTGGTGGCAAGTCGCTACGGAGGCGTGGACCAACGTTTTATAAACGAATTTGTCGACGAGGAGATTTCCGTTGGCGATTACGTCTTAAGCGGGGGTGAGCTTCCGGCGCTCGTGCTCATTGACGCCGTTTCGAGGCTCCTTCCCGGCGTTTTGGGCAATGAGCGTTCGCCGGACGAAGAAAGTTTCGTGGATGGTTTACTTGAACACCCGCAGTTTACCCGGCCGCGCACCTGGCGTGGGAAGGATGTACCCGAGGCGCTTCTTTCCGGGCATCATGCGCAGATCGAAAAGTGGAAAAAGGCGCTCTCGGTCTTGGTGACGATCGACCGTAGGCCCGATCTCGCCCGGCATCTTTCAGATGCTGATCGGGCTTTAGCTCTAAAGGTATGGGAGTCGATGAGTGCGGCGGAGCGGGAAGTTTGTGGGCTTTCACCATTCGTGGGAGAAAAACTCAAATGAAGATCGCTGTCGGGCTTCTTCATTACCCGATCTATGATCGGCAGAGGAAAATCGTTGCGACCAATATTACGAACCTCGATGTGCACGATATCGCTCGTGCGTGTCGCGTTTATGGGGTTGAACGCTATTACGTGATCCATCCGATGGAAGAACAGCTCATGTTCGTCGCCCGGCTTCTTGAACACTGGCGGATAGGTGACGGCGCGAAGTTTAACCCGATGCGGAAAACAGCTCTTACCATGGTTCACACAGCTCCTAGTCTGGAAGCGGCGGTTCGCGATTGGGGAGGCGAGCCGATAACCGTCGCCACCCATGCGCGGGTTGTCGAAGGCGGCCGTGGAATTTCTTTCAGGGACTTGAGAGCGAAAATTGAGGAAGACCCCGATGGGCGGCTTTTCCTGCTTTTTGGCACGGGCTTCGGGCTGACGGATGACGTCATGAAGGGGTGCCATTACATCCTGGAACCGATCCGAGGGGTCTCGCTCGATGACTACCGGCATCTTTCAGTTCGGTCGGCCGTCAGTATCTGTCTTGACCGGCTTTTAGGGGCGTGGTAACGCTAGTTGCTTCCGAATTTGGGTCAATTCTTGAGGAGTTAGGGACCATGTCTGACCTGGTACGCGACGTGATGAAGTCGTTGACGCCCAATGCTAAATTTAAGGGCAAAAAGGACGTCGAATTCAAATCTGGTGATACTGTTGGCGTTTACGTGCGCATCCGTGAAGGTGATAAAGACCGTATTCAGCTCTACAAAGGCGTCGTGATCAAAGTTCAAGGAACGGGTCCGACTCGGTCCTTCACCGTGCGGAAAATTTCGGCCGGCGTTGGTGTCGAGCGTACGTTCCCGCTCAACAGCCCCGCAATCGATCGCATCGAGCTGATCGCGCGCGGTAAAGTCCGCCGCAGCCGTCTCTTCTACCTGCGCGGCTTGAAAGGTAAAGCTGCTCGCCTTGTTTCCGAGCTGGTCGGCCTGAAAGAGGAGGCAACGACTCAAGCGGCTCCGGAAGCAGCACCGGAAGCTGAAGCCAAAACGGCTGAGTGATTTCGTTTTTAATGTGGTTCGATTGAAAGCAGAGGTTCAAAGCGAGCCTCTGCTTTTTTTATGCGCAAACTGGCTAGTTTAACCGCAAGGAAGTGAGCCAGTTTGTTCCCAAGAACTAAGCCTTGTCTCGCCGTCAAAAATATTCTGAGATAGAGCCATGGACGCCGATCAAAAAGCTCCTCCGAAAAAAGCTTCGAAAAAGGCCGTTGAGTGGGAAAAGTTTGAGTGGCGTGTGCTTAAACCATCGCCCGTGATCGGCGTTGATGAGGTCGGTCGTGGTTGTTTGGCAGGACCGGTCTTCGCGGCTGCTGTGATTCTTCCGGAGGATCACTCTATTGAAGGGCTCACGGACTCAAAGGCTCTGTCCGAAAGTCGTCGTGAAAAGCTTGCGGCTGAGATTCACAATCAGGCGCGCGTCGGTATCGGTTTTGCGAGCGTAAGTGAAATCGACCGGCTCAACATCCTCCAAGCGACGTTCCTGGCGATGCGGCGGGCTCTGGAAAATCTCGCAGTCGGAGTCGGTCACGTGATCGTTGACGGGAATCAAAAGATTCCTCTTTTAGACAGCTACCTGCAAACGACTTTGGTGAAAGGTGATTTGCGGGCTGAACCGGTAGCGGCTGCTTCGATCGTTGCGAAAGTCGCCCGCGACGCCTACATGAGGCGTTTGGCCGAGAAATATCCGGTCTATGGCTTTGAACGGCACAAAGGATATGCGGCTCCCCATCATCTTGCGGCGATTCAAACACATGGACCTTGTGTTCAGCATCGAAGCACGTTTGCGGGCGTCCGCGAATACTGGACTGAGCTTCTTGACGAAGAAAGAGCTCTCGATCCTTTCTGAGTGGCAAGTCGCCAAAGATCGCGTTCAAAAATTCAATGAAGAACTGATCGCGCACCGTGAGCGGCTCGGCGGAGTTGAAGTGGATCTTTTGCTCCGAAGTCGAGGCACCAGCAGTTATTGGGCGCTGATTGAAGTGAAAAGCCGGGACGATGATCTTTGGGATTACGGGGCCGCCGTGCCCGTCCGGCAAAGAA
>CALBDW010000030.1 GCA_937927435.1 uncultured Bdellovibrionales bacterium | reverse complement strand
TCACCGCCACAGTCACAATATTCCGGGCAATCGTCTGCCATTGAGCATTGGTGATGAGTGAGTAGCCCGTACCGATCTCCGAACACCTCGTACGGGAGCTATTTCGAGAGATATTTACCCAAGGGACTCCCGCCGCCTGTGATTTCGCCTGGCCACCAACATTTTTCATTTCATATTTCGCGACACAAAAGTCTTCAGTATTGTAGTCCGGATTCCCGGGACAGGGATATACCCAACAGGGCAGTTCAACACATCTTCGACCGTTACTCCCGGCGGCGGTTTATCGATATAAGTCGTCCATTCGAGCTGAGTGTTGAGCGGAACAAATATCGTTAATCCCGACGCGTGATTGTTAATGACCTTCTTCTTAAAGCAATGTTTGTCGATAACCGCGCTATCCCCATGATTGATATGGTATCCTTTGCCTCCATTTACCGGGCCGGTCTGCCCATAAAGCACTGAGGGAGCAAACAGGAGGAGAGTGATCACTTTCCCCAAAACCTCACTCATCGTCATTCACCCCATCTTGAGACAGAAGCTTTAACCAAGGAGATTCGCGTTCATGAAGAGCGTCTCAGAATAGCCAAGCCGACACGACCTGTTACAGAAGCTCCTATTTATCTGAACGTAAATTGGGCGACTTTAGAAAAGTTCACGCTCTTTTCGTCAAAAAGCGTTCCATTTTGACTCGTGATTTAATTGGTGTGGCGTTTATTGCCGCACATATGTAAGCGTCTCAATCTCGCCATTTAAACAGCCGGCAAGTTTGTAAACGCTTGCCGGGTCATTCACTTCGACGGACGTGAGAACGCGTTTGAGAACAAGCGCCGAAGCCGATTGCGACACGCCATAATTGACCGTGATCGGCGGATTGGGAGTTCCGACGTTGTAGCATTGCATGGGACTACAATTCACACACTGGGTTGGCCCGTGCGTGATCGAAAGAGTCGATGAGTTCGGGTAGGAATAGGAGAATGACTGAAAGCGCGTACACCCCGTGTAATAGTTCGTTAGTAGGCGAATCTCATTCGGTGTGACATCCAAAAAGATGGAGCGAACATTAAAGCTCATCTGAGCGTGGATCAGTAAGTCCTTACTTCCGCACGCCCAACCGCCGAGGACATAACGAACATCATTGGGACCCGGCGTGGGAATCGGTGTCGGCTCCACGGAGCTAAAATCATCATCATCGTAATCCCACGGGCTTCTTTGGTAGGGAGCCATCTCGCAGTTCTGAAAAACCGCAAGAGCAACGACAAAAGAAATCCCTATAGCCAGATAAAGCCATCTTTTGGGCACCGAGCCGCTCCCTCTCAAGAACGTACAATCCAAGTGTATCGCAAGAAGTCAGAATCGTGTGCAACCAGTTGAAAAAAGGCCGGTGTATCTGTTTGATTTGACTCAATTTGATGCAATTTACGGGGACCTCGCGTCCAGGACCTAGACAATCGTGAAAAGCTTTCCAGGGCCTAGCGGATAGAAAGATCGAGAGCTAAGAATCTAGCGGAGCGAAGGAGAGCCCTGGTTATGAGAACATTATTTTCGACCGTCCTTTTGATCGCATTTTTCAGCCAACCCGCTCTTGCCAATAGGACCGCATACCGGGTTTGTGTCGAAACCTGCCACGCCTGGGAAGGCCAAGCCGATCCAAAAGACATTCGCCGCTGTATTGAAGAATACTGCAAGCGGTACCTGATGGAAGATCTCTTGAAGAAAGCGGGATTTCCGATTGATGGCGAGACAATGCAAATTGAAGGCGAAGAAGAGATCTAACTTCTTCGCCCTTTCCCTTTCGCCTCACAGTTCGAAGTCGACCGCCGCTTCGTAATCCTGGCGCTCGATCGCTTCCCTCTTAACTTTCTTTACGAAGTTGTCCTTCAAAGATTTATTCCGATTGGGTTTCTTCGGATCCCAAACGACGCAGTAGTCGCTGTTCGATAAGGCAGTCGTGATCTGCGGGCCACCTTCGAAACATTCTCCATTATTGAAGTTCCCGCAGCGACCGAGGAAGAAATCAAAGCGCACGCGCTTGTTGAAATATTTGGGGCTACCCGTATCAATGACCACCATGTATCCATCGTGGATCATCTCAAAACCGTCACGCTCTTTGTTCCCGCACTTCATACCAACGAGGTTCTTAAAAAAGATCACTTCTCCCCATGTGTGATGTTTCATCGATGCGGCCAAAGCGCGGCACGGGTGCAGGCAGTTTTCCCTGTTACCGTACCCGTTCTTACAGCGGGCATCAGCCAGCGGCTCGTCTTCATAACCGTAATTATGGAGCCAAGGAACTCCATCTTTCATGTATATGCACGTCCCTTCGAGGATATGGCATAGAAAGTGATCGTAGTCCTGAAGCAGCGGAACGAAGTAATGTGTAACCAAGCCCGCCTTTTCTTTTTTGCCGTCAAGACAATTAGGATTAATTGATTGCGGTTCGTTTTCGCTTGCAAGAAGCTGCGCCTCGGCCCGTCGTTCCCCCGACACAATCCCGATCATCACGGCAAACATCACGATGGCGAATCGCAAGATCATTTCCCCTCCCCTCCCTAGGAATATTCAGTTTAACTTGCGGACAGAGGCATTCGAGTCCAGATTCAGATCGGAAGAGCACACGTCTGAACTCCAGTCACGCCAATATCTCGTATGC
>CALBDW010000029.1 GCA_937927435.1 uncultured Bdellovibrionales bacterium | reverse complement strand
TGACGGCTCAACGGACGATACCGTCGCTCGAATAGAAGCTTTTATCGCGGATCATCCAAATCTGGATAAGAAAATCCGTTACATAAAGGGCTTATTAATCACGGTAAGGGAGCGGCTCTTCGGGCGGGATTTCAGTTGGCTCAGGGCGATATCATTATCATTCAGGATGGAGACCTCGAGTATTCACCAGAGGATTATCCAAAACTGCTGGAGCCGTTCCGCGATCCCTCGGTGCATGTTGTTTATGGCTCAAGATTCTTAAACGGCAATCCGAAAGGGATGTAGTTTGCGAATTTCGTTGCCAATAAAATACTGACGTTTGCGACTCGGATTTTATACGGCCAGCCCATCACGGATGAGGCCACCGGTTACAAAGTTTTCCGGCGTTCGATCTTAAAAGACTTAAATCTGCGTTGTCGTGGTTTTGAGTTTTGTCCTGAATTTACGGGACGGGTGTTGAAGCGAGGGTTTAAGATTCAAGAGGTCCCTATCAAGTACAATCCTCGCGGTATCCTTGAAGGGAAGAAGATTCGCGCGAAGGACGTTTTATCGCTCTGTGGTGGTTGATTAAGATGAAACTTGTTGCTTGAAGAGCGCGTGCAAAGAAAAACCAAGCTTAACGGCTTGTGAGCCAGAGACTTGAACGCAAGGGAACAATGTGGCGTACGTAGAAACCAACTTAAAGCTTCCGACCCGGCATAATCCCTATTTGCACGAAATTGTGATCGCGACTTTGAAGACGCGGAAACCGGGCCAGGTTCTCGATATTCCGTCGGGGCCGGGGTATTTGCTCCGAGATCTGAAAGCGCTGGGTTTTGACGGGGTAGCGGCTGAGATCGACGAGCGCCTCCATTGTTTCGAAGATATCAATTACCGCAAGGTTGATATGACCTCGCGGTTCGACTTCCCGGATGCCTCGTTTGACTACGTTGTTTCCATCGAGGGAATCGAACATATCGAAAACCACTTTTCGTTCCTGCGCGAGGTACGCCGAGTTTTGCGGCCGGGAGGTCTCTTAATTCTGACGACTCCGAATGTTCTGAGCATTGAAAGCCGCTGGTCCTTCTTTACGTCGGGATTCCACCATCTCGCTGCAAAGCCGATCCCGCTGGATACTGAAAATATTTATTTCGAACACATCAACCCGATTCCGCTCCATCAACTTTACTTCGCCTGCGAAAAAGCGGGACTGCGGATCAAAGAACTGAAAACTCACCGATATCGGAAGGGTTCTCAGCTCTTGTATTACTTGTTTTATCCGTTGATTCGCCGGGCGATTTATTCGGCCTGCTTCAAGAAAGAAAAAGATCCGAAGCGGCGTGAAATGAACAAGCCTCTTTATAAGTTTCTCTCATCAAAAGAGAACTTGCTCGGGTCCCACACGATTATTGTCGCTGAAGCGGTTTAATTTTTGCGAAGAATCAGCTGTAGATCTCGATAAACCGTTTCACCACAGCCGTATGGCTATGATTTTCGGTCGCATATCTTTCGCACGCTTCGCGCTTGGCTCGGATCGCCTCCGGATTGCGCGCGATTTCGCGAACTGTTTCCTGTAGTTCGGAAACACTCCGGCTTGGGACAAGCCACCCGCGAAGCGGAGGTTGAACGAGATCCGGAGTTCCGCCCGCATTTGTCGATACGACCGGGATACCTAAAGAGAATGAGTGTGCGATCAAAATTGAATACGACTCCATATAGCTCGGAAGCACCAAAAGATCGCAACAAGCGAGCGGCGTGTGGAAATCCCGCTGGTGACCGAAGCGGTGAATTCGGTCTTTTTCGGGAATCGCTTCGATGAGAGCGTCGACTTCTTGTTTATATTTGAGGGCATCTTCTTCGTTCAGGGTCGGATCGCCGACCATCATGAGGTGAAGATTGGGGAACTCTTTTAGAAGCGGCCCTAATGCCTTTACGAATTCGGCCACACCTTTTTGTCGGTCAATGCGTCCGAAGAAACCAAAGACGAGGGCCTCTTCCGGTAAACCCCACTCCGAGCGAAGTCCGGGGCGGGGGCGGCCATTCACGCGCAGGTTTTTCGGTTGTTGGCGAAAATCAATTCCGTAAGAAACAAACTCCAGCTGTTCGTCTCGCACCGGAAGATGTTTGAGAACGGCGTCTTTTGCGCGCGGACCGGAAACCGTCCATTTATCAATTTGCTTATATGCGAGCGCGTGAAGCGGGTCCTTCTTGTTTTTGGTGATCCACATGTGCGTGTAGAAAATCAGCTTCACGGGGCAGAAGAGTTTAATGCCCATGAAGACGCGAATGCCGGTCGCCCAATGGATGTGAATATGGGTGAAGCCGTGCCGTTTGACGACCGGAACGAGTTTCCAGAGCGGCGGAATTGTGGCCTTAAACGGCACGCAATCGGTAATACATTTAAGACCGCGTCTTTGCGCTTCCTTGTAAATCG
>CALBDW010000028.1 GCA_937927435.1 uncultured Bdellovibrionales bacterium | reverse complement strand
CATTTAGCCCAAGGTGACATCATCATTATACAGGACGGGGATCTGGAGTATTCTCCCGAGGACTATCCTAAGCTGCTTGAGCCTTTCCGCGACCCTTCCGTGCATGTGGTCTATGGCTCAAGATTTATTAACGGCAACCCGAAGGGGATGAAGCTTCCCAATCTCATTGCCAACAAAATACTGACAATGACAACCCGGGTTCTATACGGCCAACCAATAACGGATGAGGCCACGGAATAAAAGCTATTTAGGCGGTCGATCTTAAAAGACTTGAAATTGCGCAGCCGGGGTTTCGAATTTTGCCCGGAATTTACGAGTCAGGTTCTAAAGCGCGGATACAAAATTGTGGAAGTTCCCATCAAATACAATCCTCGCGGGATTCTTGAGGGAAAGAAAATTCGCGCGAAAGACGGCTTTATTGCTCTTTGGTGGTTGCTCAAGATGAAATTTCTCACGAAATGACATCTTGGTTTGCGACGCCAGGAATGAGGCTCATAAGCTTTCCAATTGCACGGGCCGTGCAAGCGCGAGAAAGTGCCGGGTCGTCTTTCAGGTGGTAAAGCGCTTTAAGGGCAAAGCCGAGTCCAAGATCCCAGTAGCTTTCCGCGATTATCGCATCTCTTAACGAGACCGGGAGGCCGACTTCGCGGGCGGCTTTAACACGAGCGCGTGTGTCGGCAAAAACGGAAGTCACTTTCTTAAGAAAACCCAATTGGCGCAGTTTTTCCGAACGATAGAAATAACCTTTGAAAGGGCTTAACCCTAACGTGTTTTCACCGTGAATTCGATATTGGTAGAGCGGTTCGTTGATTGGGTACAACCCGCCATGAAAACTCGCCACGAGCGCAAACCAATGGTCGTACTCGCAACAGTCGACAGGGATGATCGGGTATTTCCTTGCAAGGTTTGCATCCATGATCATGGCGGCCCCTGCGGGAAGGTTCCTAATAATGAGATCCAGGGGGGTTATGTTATGGACCCCGCGCTTTTCAACTTGCCAGCAAGTTTCCGATAAAAGCTCAAACCCTTCCCCCTTCTTCATAAGGACGTGCATATCGCAGTGAGCGGCGCTTAGAGGAGGAAGCGTCTGAATCTTGGCGACCAACTTGCTGATCTTGTCGGGGTACCAAATATCATCGTGGTCACAGAAGCAGATATACTTGACGTCGGGGTTTTCGACACAGAGCTTTAATCCCCTTTCGAAGTTTTTCGACATCCCCAAGCGGGCAGGGTTTTGGTGCCATGAAAATCGCGGGTCCTGAAAAAAGGGCTTAAGCGCCGGTTCGTTCCTTAGAATCTCCAGATCAGAATCGCAGGTGACGACGCAAAACCAGTTTGAGTAGTCCTGGGCTACCAGAGACTCGAGCTGTTTTGAGAAAAAGTCGATATTAGGATTATATGCGGCGAGCGCAATACCAACTAATGGCTGTGCCATGTTCACCTTATATATAGGGGGGCGTTGCATTGAAAGGTATTTGCGCCGCGTAAAATTCTGTCTTTGTAAGAGCCTTTATGGTAACCCGGGGCCATATGTCCACCCAAAAAGCAAAGACGCAGCCGTTCTTTTTAGGTCAGAACCTGATTCGACACACCTCTTTGAACTTAATCGGCCAGGTTGCTCCTGTGCTTGTCGCCTTAATCTCTATTCCGTTTTTGATCCAAAGGCTCGGGACAGATCGGTTTGGGATCATGATGCTGGCTTGGGTGAGCTTGGGTTACTTCAACCTCTTTGATTTTGGCTTAGGGCGCGCCCTGACAAAAGCAATCGCTGAGCGGGTCGGAACCGAAAATGAAAATGAGATACCAACACTGTTTTGGACAACTGTTTTAACGACCGGCCTACTTGGGGTTGTGGGTGGTCTGACTCTGTTTTTTGCTTCGGACCTACTCGTTTCAGACGCCTTTAAAGTACCTGCTGCGCTAGAGTCTGAAACGCATATCGCTTTTATTATCATAGCTTTCTGCGTTCCGTTTGTGATCACAACTGCGAGTTTTCGAGGTGTCTTAGAGGCAACGGAAAATTTTCTAACAATCAATCTTATACAAGTACCGATTAGCTCGCTTTTTTATTTTACTCCGTTATTGTTCTCGTTCTTTTCAACGTCATTACCGGTTGTCATCTCCGCTCTTGTGCTTTGCCGGTTGGCATCATGGGCGCTTTTTTTCCGGGCCAGTTTCAAGGCTTTGCCTCAAATTAGAAGCGGAGTTCAAGTTAGGCCGACTGTCTTGTCGGAACTCTTGAAATTTGGCGGCTGGGTCACTGTTACGGGTGTGCTCGCGCCGATGATTATGTATGCGGATCGCCTCATCATTGGCGCCGTAGTTTCCGTAACGGCCGTTACGTATTACGCCACGCCTTACGAGATTGTGAATCGTATGTGGATGATTCCGTGGGCGATGATGAGCGTTATTTTCCCAGCTTTCGCTTCTCAAATTCGATTGGCCCCTGATAAAGCAGCGCTCACGTTTATCAGAGCGGTTAAGCTTCTTTATGCGCTTCTTTTCCCGTTAACTCTGTTAGTAATTTTGTTTTCTTATGAAGGTCTCTGGATTTGGGTTGGCAGGGATCTTGCGGATAAAAGCGCGAATATCATGCAGATCCTGGCGATTGCCGTATTCATCAATTGTTTTTCGATTATTCCAGGGGCCTTCCTGGACGCCTCTGGAAGACCAAGCGTTTCAGCTGTTTCTCATATAATTCAGCTACCGTTATATGTTGGAGCATTGGTCCTATTGGTACCGAAAGTCGGCATTAAAGGTGCGGCGACACTTTGGGTTTTCCGGGTGTTCATCGATACGGGGATTCTGTTTCTATTTTCAAGCCGGTTGCTCCCAACGGCGATATTTAATTGGCGGAAGTTTGCAGCTGTTCTTTTTGTCTCGATCGTGTTGGTAGGCGTTTTTGGCGTTTTGAATTGGTCGCTTGGCGTAAAGATTATTTTTGCCGTTATTTTTGCGATCTTCTATTTGCCTTGGATTTGGTTCTACGTTCTTACCGGAGGAGAGAGAAAACACCTTCTAAAGTTTATCTTTGCGCCCTTTAAGCCCAAACGGCGCTTGGGCGCTTTTAGTTCGCCTCGGAAAAAGGTCGGAATTGCAATGGCTGTCTATCAGCCTAATTTAAATTATCTCGTAGAGCAGTTGCGTTCTATTCGAGAGCAAACCTACAAAGATTGGATTTGTGTTGTTTCGTTGGATAGCGAGATCGATTTTTCTGTCCCTGATTTACAGCCTTACCTCAATGACAACAGGTTTATTTGGGTGCGTAACCCAAGAGAGCCCGGGGTCAAAAGTAATTTCGAGAACGCAATTTCCGAACTGCTTTTGAGGCAAGTCGACATGATTGCGTTTTCGGATCAAGATGATGTTTGGTACCCAAACAAGATCGAGCGTCTCGTTTATGAACTTCGCAAGTGCCCCCCTTATAGCCTTGTTCATTCCAATATGCATTTGTTTCATCGAGATCATGAACTCCAGACTCCCGAGCGCTTGGAGTGTGGCTGGGAAGTAGAGAAAAGGGTTGTTGAAGGTTATTTGCCCATTCACTTTCTTTGCCGGAACACTGTTACGGGAGCGGCTTGTTTGTTTGATGTGGAATTAGCTCAGTTGGGAAGATCGATACCCGAAGCTGCGGATTTTCATGATCACTGGTTTGCTTTGCTAGCGTCGGCAATGGGGGAAGTAAAAGCTGTTTATGAGCCGCTTTATGCTTATAGGCAGCACAATTCAAACGTTGTCGGAGTAAAGCGAATTGACGGCTTTTTCTATTGGCCGCGGGATAAGACGCTGCGCGAGTGGTTTTTAATGGCAAAGGAAAAATGGGAGCGTACGGTCGAAATCTTTCAATCTTTGGTTGAAACGCTGCCTAATGGAAGCTTACCGGAAATTTATTGGAGGGTGTTTTCTTCAAGGCTGGCAGGTGGCTTATTCTTTCTTTCGATATCATTTCTTTGCGTGCCTGACGATCCTGTCCTCGCTCGAACGTTCTTGCGTAACGGTGTGGGAAAGTTTTTAGCTGAATGATTAGCAGTCAGGTGGAGATATATGGGTAAAGAGATTGTTTGAAGTATTGATAAGTGTGGGGTTAATGCCAAAGGCGAGCCGGGTGGAGTTGGCTCCATGAAAGGGGAAAGATTAAATTTTTAAGCGCATGGCAGTGATAAGTTGAGTCGCCGCCGCTTTAAACAATTTTTCTCCATATCTAAATTTTTAGCCCTCAAAATGATTTGTTGATGGGCTTGATTAACTAATTCAGAGGTTTCAAGATTTTGGATAATGCTGTCGTTAATTCAAAATTCTTTTGATTCATTAGTTTTAAAAGCGTAGGCAAGTGCACTTGGCTCGGGTTTCGAAGTAATGCTTCGCGTTTTACCATAGGAACGCCCTGCTCGAGCAACAATACGGGAGCATCAATCGTGAAGTTTATGGCGGCTCTGTTGCCATGAAGAAGATTTTTGAGGGAGTCGATCTTTCCGTGGCGTTTGAAGACGAGATTTCGAAACAGAACGGAAAGCTCCTGAAAACGAGTTGGGTTAAAAAACGAACCCATCAAGAATCCTGCTTTTGTTAGTTTCTGACTTAATCCGACTTCATACTTAAGAATGATGTCCCATTTGTTCGGCAGGGCTTCTACCTCGTCCCAAAAGGTTTTAAATACAGTGGATGTAAACACCTTCTTCTTATAAACAACGAAATAACTTTGAACGTGCGGGGCGAACTGTCGATTCTGTGTTAACCCCCAAAAATCGAAAGGTGAGTCGCTCATTTTTGAGAAGATTAAATTGAAATCGCCATATGGAGCAAAAACACTGTCATTACAAAAGACAATTTCGTCGTAATTGCATAGAATGTTGCTGACTTGATTCAGGGCAATCTTCCAGCTTAAAAAATCGTAGCCCACATTTGCTCGCAATATAACAGAGTCTAACATACCGTTAAATATTTTTGCGGCAGCTTCCGAGATACCTGTTGAGCATAACACGCAATATTCGCAGTGTTTCTTAAGCTCATTTAAATAAGTGAGTGTGGGGGCTAAATATAGGTCGTCCGGATCGTAATGAGCAAAAAGTAGAATCCTCTTAAGAGAAGCCATCTCGTATATCCATGAATTTCATTTTTAGTTTTTCGTAAATTTGCTTTCCAAGAAGAAGTCGTACAAGTTTCTTTAACCATTTAAATCTTGTTATAATTTTGATTAGTCGGAAATAATTTAAACTAGCTGATGACGGTTCAGTATCTATATCGCCGGGAAGGTTTTCAAGTTCGTACAGTACTGATTGAAAATCCAATTTCGAAACAGGAAGAGTCTCCGCTAAACCATTTACAACTTTCTTAACTTTTTCTAAGTAAGATCGGCCGTATCTTAAATCAGGTTCTAAATGGCAGCCTTCTCCCCATTCATTCCAGGCATTTATAAAAATGAATTTTTCGGGCAATCGGTTGTCTTTCAGGGTCAGGTAACCGGCGATTTGAAACCATTTTTCAAATCGTTCTGGAGACGAGCCGGCGAATATGTCTGCTGTGTTTTGGCGCCTCGGAGTATTATCCCAGGACGGCATTACGCCTCGATAGCGAACAAAATTATCGTCTTCTTGGGTGATCGCATTTGCAGCAACTCTACTATAGGAAATAATGTTTCCCGAAAAATGTGGGTTGGTAAGGATGAGTTTTTTCTGATATCCTGACTTTTCGTCGTAGAAGCAGTGAGGTGGAAACTGTAGGACTGCATCAAAGTCAATCGTTGTTGGATCAGATAAATCATGAAACTGGACGGCGACTAAATGTAATCCATTTAGACCTTTTTGTATTGCGAGATTTCTCCAGGTTTTTACGACGTTCTTTACATCTGGAATCTGAGCGGCTCGATAGACGATTAATAACGGGTTCCCATCGACGCGAATGTAGTCTTTGTGTGCGAAGATGCGAAAGACGTCGTCAAAGAAGCGAGTTACCCAGCCGTCGAGGTAATCTTGGCTCATCAAAATGTGTCGATCTCCGCCGTCCCATCGGCGAGTCCAGTTTTCGTTAGCCCAGCAGATGCAGAAGGGAAAGGAAGACGGGAGCTTTAAACGAATCTCTAACGGAAGTTCCAAAAGTCGCTTTCCATTAAACCAATAATAATAATAGCAAAAGCCATAAATTCCGTATTCGGATGCCAACCTGAATTGGTCTAGCTGAATGCGTTCTAATCTTAAGTCATAGAATCCAAGATCAGCCGGTACATGGGGCTGGTAATGCCCTATAAAATTTGGTTTCGCCTTTGCGACGTTTGTCCACTCAGTGAAGCCCTCTCCCCACCATTCGTTGTTTTCTTTTATCGGGTGAAATTGAGGTAAGTAAAATGCGATTGGTTTTAGCTTGTTGTTGCTCATATATTTGGCCTGTTCTATTGACTGCGGTGTATCTGGGGAAAAATTACTTCTTTGGTGAAAGCTATGCGTTTTTCTACCTCATTTTTACCAAGCAAATTCTTTATTAGGAAGAAGCAGATACATCCGATAATAGCTTTGACATAATAACGACCCTGAACCGGATTCAAGGCCGAATAAAGAAGGAGACGAGGAAAGCTAACGGCCGATGGTATAAAGTTAGAAGAAAAAATACCGAAATTTCGAAAGTTTTGTGTATGTTCAATTGCAGTTGATATCAATACGAATGCTGTTAAGTAACAGTGCAGACAGCTTCTCAAGAAAGCTTTTATGTCTTCTATCTGGAGGAGTGACCTTGTCACGGGCCCATAATTTGCAGGTCCCACAACATTATGGTCGTGCTGTCGATAGGCGAGCAACGGATTATGAATTGATCGGACTCCATCTTCAAACGATGAGACTAGTGCAATCCAGGTATCATGATGGAATACTGGGGGGATTCGTTGTTTAGGGAATGGAAGTGCTTTGAGGGCTAGTTGCCGCTTGATCATCATTGAACATCCGGTGACTACGTTACGTAGTACAAGATCTTCGGGCCGATTTAATTTTACGTTTCGTTTTTCATGTTTCCAGCAAGACTCTGAAAGTATGTCGCCATTTGAATCAATAATGATCAAGTCTGAGTGTACTAATGAGAACTTACTTTTGGAGAGGGCTTTTTTTTGAATTTCCAGTTTTTTCTCAAACCACAAATCATCTTGATCACTGAAGGCGATTAGGTCGACGTTTTGATTCTCGAGAAGAAACCGTAGCCCTCTTTCGAAATTAAAATACGGCCCTACTTGTTCCTCATTAGTGAGAAGAAAAAAGCGCTCGTCATCCTTTATGCAATTAGTAATTTCCTCTATAAATTCGCGAGGGCTTGCGTCGTCCGTAATGACACAAAACCAGTTCCTTATTGTCTGTTGTCTTATTGAATTTAATTGCTGTTTTAAAAAATCGATTCTTGGTCGATAAGTCGCGAGTACAATTCCAATCTCCGCATTGGATCGCCCAACGTAATTTCGGTTCATTTTGTCAAAGCCTGTATTTCTTAATTACGTTACCTTTCATTTTTTTTGTACAATTTGAGCTGGTAAGTCCACCGTGAAGCCTTAGGAATTTAAATATTCCTGAGTTAAAGAGCAGAACTTCGTTAAGGTAGCCCTGGTTGTCGGCAAGTTTTGGCTAGGGGCGTCTAATTTATTGTTAAAGGTTTAAATGGAGCCATGCAGAAATCCTTATCGCATAAGAGTTGGTTGGAGTTGACCCCAAAAAACCGGACAGATCAGCCTGCTTGATTTGCTAGTTCTCGTCTGTACTGCCGTGGGCTTTTCATCTTCAAGGCTTTATGTGG
>CALBDW010000027.1 GCA_937927435.1 uncultured Bdellovibrionales bacterium | reverse complement strand
TCCACGACAGCCGCGAACGCCGGCTCATCCCGGATGACACGCCAACGGGACATCGGCAAAGTGACTTCATCGATCACAAGGACTTCCCGGCTCCGGATCTTCGCGCACAATTCACTCTCGGTATAGGGACCGAGGATTTTACCCCCCGATTTCACCAACCATACCGCTTGTTGCTGCCCGCTCCCGCCGCTCAAAACCAATCTCCAGAATCACTCAAAATCAATGACGGAAATGTCGAGTACCCGTGATCACCATATTGATCCCGAGTTCGCTCGCCCGCGCGAACACCTCTTCGTCACGGATCGATCCGCCTGGCTGTATAATCCAGCGTACCCCAGCTTGGGCCGCCAGTTCCACTGAATCCGGAAAAGGAAAGAACGCGTCGCTTGCTAAAACAGGCTCTCGAACGTCGGGATGGTGCTTGCGCATGCGGGCGATCGCCTGCTCAACGGCATCCACCCGGTTGACCTGTCCCATTCCGAGACCAACAGTGCGCCCGTCAGCGGCGATGGCGATCGCGTTGCTTTTCAACATGGCGCAGACCTTCCAAGATAAAACTAAATCAGATTTAACGCTTTCGCCGGGCTCCTGCCCCAAAATGCGCCACGAGCTCGACCATTCGCCGGTTTGGTCGGAGGTCTGCACCAGAAATCCGCCGCTGATGGTCCGGAACTGCAGTTCGTTCCGACGCTCGAGCATTTGCGGCCATTCGAGAAGGCGTAGGTCTTTTTTCTTTTTGAGCCGTTCAAGGGCGTCGGCTTCAAACCCCGGAGCGATGATGCATTCGAGGAAGATCTTCGCCATTTCCTCGGCAGAAGCGAGATCGATCGTGCGGTTGACTGCGATAATTCCGCCGAAGACACTCACCGGATCGGCCTGGATCGCCCGAGACACGGCGCCCACAACCGTGGAGTGAGTTCCGACCCCACAAGGGTTATTGTGTTTCACGGCGACCGCCGCGGGTTCTTTGAATTCACGCACCGACAGAAGTGCCGCATCGATATCAAGAATGTTGTTATACGAGAGCGGTTTACCGTGAAGGATTTGGGCGTCATGCAAACCGCTCGAAACCTCGGGTCGCCGGAACCACCACGCTTTTTGATGCGGGTTTTCGCCATACCGAAGCGGCAAGACCGGCCGCCCGACCAACGTCAATGGGGCTTCGTTTTCATCGGGAGCGAGGGATTTCGCGATCAAATCGTCATAAGCCGACGTGTGTTTGAATACACGCGCCGCCAAACGGCGCCGGTCTTCGCGTGTGAGTTCGCTTTTCGACTGGATCCACTCGTAATCGTGGGGATCGCACACCACCGCCAACCGCTCATGGTTTTTCGCCGCCGCCCGAAGAAGGCTCGGACCACCGATGTCGATGAACTCAATGAGCTCGTCTCCCTGAACGCCGCGCGCCCGCGCCTGTTCAAACGGATAGAGATTCACGACGACGAGATCAAAGGGCTCAAGCCCCTCTTTCGCGAGGAGAGCGTCGTCTTCGGCGTTTCCGAGTCGAGAAAGAATGGCCATGTGAACACGCGGATGGAGCGTTTTCACCCGGCCGCCCATAACCTCGGGGAAGCCGGTTTGTTCGCTGATGTCGATCGCCTGGATTCCCTGATCTCGGAGATGCTTCAGCGTACCTCCGGTGGAAACCACGCGCATTCCTTTTTCGACGTACGGCTTTAAAAACTCGATAAGACCGGTTTTGTCGGAAACGCTGACCAGTGCGTTCTTAAACATCTGCTGCCTCCTCAAATGCCCCGCCTTTTTTGTAAAGGTTGGACCGGCATTTGTCGCGCAGAAAACGCCGCGTTAACAGCTGCTCACATCCCGGGCATTCTGGTCAGCAAAAGCTTGAGGTCGTCGTTCGTCAGCAAAAGTCCGGCCCCAAGGAAAGCGCTTGAGCGCCCTTGTCTCGAGGCGAGATCTTCGCCGCCGCCGATCAGGTAGATTCCGCTGAAAAGGGAGTAACGAACGGAAGCCCGCACGTTGATATTCGCGAAATCGAAACCCTCCAGGATCAGCGAGAGTCTCTTCCTGAACATGTGGTACTCGAGCCCCGCCCCGCCGGCGCTCTCGATGATCCCGCCTTTCAGCGTGAAATCGTAGAAGTTCTTCGCGAAAAGCGCCGTAAACTTGACCCGGTTTTCATACCGCTTGGATTCGCGAATCGTTTGTGTCACACCGCTCGCATCGGTCGTCGTGACCGTCCGCTCGACAACTCCCAACGGGTCGTCAACCAGACCCAACTCGTAATACCGGTCAAGGCCGGGCTGAACCCGCACGCTGAGGAACGACTTCGCCCCATCTCCGTTTGACATGTAATAGGAGTGGAAATCGAAGCTCGTCTGCAGCTTGTTCGACGCATCAAGGAGGTTATTGAGGCTTGAAATGGCCGTGTTGACCTCTTCGATCGTGGTTTCGTCGTTGACCAGTTTTCCGATTGTGCCTTCGCCCCGGTTGATCTTACCGGTAATCTCCTCGAGGTTCTTGATGGAGCCTTCGATTTTACGAAGGCTCTGCATCGCCGCGGTCCACGACTGCCGGAGGCCATTAGGGCCGTCGTCGTTGATCAAATCGTTCAGCGTGGCGGTCACGTCGTGAATGTTGTCGATGATTTCACCGATTTGCCCTTTATGGGCGCGGGAAAGATCGGCCAAATCTTTCGTCAATGTTTCAATATTGCTGATAATCCGCCCCAGCGGCTTATCGGTATCACCATCGGTCGCGGACTTGATGTTTTCCGCAACGGTACTGAGTGACTTCGTGATCTTCGAAACTTCCGCAATCAAGCGGTCGACCGACGCACGGTCATCCACAATGAGAATCTGCTCACCGCTTCTCAAAGGCGGATCACGCGGATCTCCCGAAATGACCTCAACGTGCTTGTCACCCAAAATACCGTTCGGACGGATTTCGATTCTCGCGGACTTGGTGACCGGAACGTCGCCGCGGATTACCATTTCAACGCGCGCCTGTCCGTTTTCCAGCTTGATGTCGCGAATGATGCCGATCGTGATACCGGCCATCGTGACGTTGGAATCTTTCACCAAGCCGGAGGCGTCGTCGATGTAGAACCAGACCTCTTTCGAGGTGCCGAGATAGCTCGGGTCATTGCTGACCTTCAACGACATCCCCGCGATGATACCGGCGACGATTAAGACGAGCAGGCCGACTTTAAATTCCGGCGCCATCAACCAATTCATGATTTTTCTCTAGCTCCCGACTCTGTAGCTGTCTCAACCTCACGCCGAACGCCTTTGGCCACGAATCTCTTCACCAGATCGATGTCGGACTTAAGGAAGTCCTCCGGGGTCCCGTACAAAAGAACCCGTCCGGAATCGAGCATCGCCACTCTATCGGCGATTCGAAACGCGGCATGAAGATCGTGCGACACGATGATCGATGTCGTCCCCTTCCTTAAATTATGAGTACTCAGGATGAGATTATCCACCATTTCCGTAAGAACGGGGTCCAGGCCAGTCGTGGGTTCGTCGTAAATCAAGATTTCAGGATCAAGGGCCAAGGCTCTGGCCAATCCCACACGCTTACGCATACCGCCGCTCATTTCAGCCGGAAGTTTCCGGTAATGCTTTTCATCGAGGCCGGCCTCTTTGAGGCGGGCGCGCGCGATTTCCTCCATTTGCGCTTTCGAAAGGTCGCGCCGATGCTCCCGTAAAGGGAACATGACGTTGTCGAGCGCACTCATGTCGTCAAAAAGCGCCGCGTATTGGAAGAGCATTCCGTAGTGCTGGCGGAAACGCGTCAGTTCTTCCCGGTCCATCGTCGTGATCTCTTGACCGAAAACCCGGATGGAACCGGATGAAGGTTTCAAAAGACCGAGGATGTGTTTAAGAAGAACCGATTTGCCGGTCCCGGAGTACCCGATAATGACGGTGATCAGACCTTTTTCAATTTCGAGATTGATGCCGTTTAAGACATAGTCGCGCCCATCGAAACTCTTGCGCACGTCCCGGATTGAAATGGCCGATTCATTCGTATTCATCGCGTTAACAGCTCTTTCCAGGCATAGAACGTGTTGATGAGGTTGGTCACGAAAAAGTCGAGAATGATAATAAACACCATACTCAAAACGACCCCGCGGTTCGTGCTCGAACCCACGCCGGCAGCACCCCCCGTGGTCGTATAACCGCGATGCGTGCAAATCACCGCGAAGCAAAGTCCGAAAATGGCCGCTTTAAAAAGTCCTTCGTAGATATGATACGGGTAGATCCACGTCGAAATCCGGTCCCAGAACTGGGCTTCGTCCATTTCGAGGATCTTGATCGTGATCAACCAAGCGCCGATGATCGCGATGAAGTCGAAAAACGCCGTCAAGATCGGCAGCATCAGAACCGACGCCCAAACCCGAGGGCTAACCAAATACTGCAAGGGATCGACGCCGATCACCTCAAGAGCGTCGATCTGTTCGGTCACACGCATCGTTCCGATCCGCGCCGCCATCGCCCCGCCGGCTCGCGCAGCGACGAGCAATCCCGTCAAAACCGGCCCCAATTCACGGAAAATAGCGAGGGCCACCACCGGCCCCACCATGTTCGCCATATTGACCTGTTTGAATCCCAAGTAAATTTGGTAAGCAAGGGCCAATCCGGTGAAGAGTCCCGAAAGAAATATAATGGAGAGCGACTTATTGCCGACGAACTCCATGTGGTTGATCAGCTCTTCCGCTCGGAACGGCTTGCGGAAAAACAAGACGACCGCGCGATAACCGAAAATGCAGAGCTCTCCGGTTTCGCGAACGAAGCGATGCACCCATTTCCACAGCCAGAGTGCCCCGTCATCAATCAGCTTGTTGATTTGCTCCCTACGAGCGGCGTAACTCATGCCCCCCCGCTTTCACTCTCGCTCTCGATGTAAACGCGAGGCACGCGTGCCCCGATGCCGGTCAAGACTTCATAAGAAATCGTTTGAATCCAAGAGGCGACCTCATTCGCCGTGATCGAAGTTCCGTTTTGTTCGCCGATGATGACCACTTCTTCGCCGGCCTCAAGGCTTCCTGTCTCGCGCACGACATCGGTGAGGTCGGTCATGAAGTAATCCATGCACACGTTCCCGACGACCGGCGCACGCCGGCCGCGGCAAAGGATGAACCCTCGATTGGAGAGAGCACGACGGAACCCGTCCGCATAGCCGACGGGCACCACCCCGATCCAAGATTCACGTGGTGCGCGCCAAGTCCCGTTATAGGAAATCGTTCCGCCTTTTTCGACTCTATGAACCCTCGCAAGACGGCTTGCCCATCGGAGGACGGGTTTAACTCCCATTTGCAGATCGGGATTCGCCGAAGGCTCCTCGCCATAAATCGAAATCCCTGGCCGCATTCCCGGCGAACCGAAATCCGCGGGCTTCAACCCGAAGTTCTCAAGCGAACGACGGCGTCCGGCCACGATCGACGATGAGCTGAGCGTATGAACCTCGATTCTGAGTCCTTGAAAGGCGGCAAGAGCCCGCGAGAAAAGTTGCAACTGCCGTTCCGAGTCGCCGCCCGGAACACCGAGATCCTCACCCCGCACAAAATGAGTCGCGACTCCTCTTAACTTCACCCGCGGATGGTTGTTCAACCATTCGCGCAGGCGAACAGCCTCTTCCACCGTGAAACCGAGACGCCCCATCCCGGTGTCGAACTCGAGGTGAATGGCGACCTCCGAGCGCCCGATACGCCCCGCGCGCTCATTCAAAAGCTGGAGCTGGCTCCAATCGCAGACAACCGGCGTCAGATTTTCATGAATCAATTCCTCGATGGATTCAACAGTGTGAAAGCCGCCGAATACCAGAATCGAACCTTTGTCGCCTGCCTTTCTTAAACGGATTCCTTCTTCGGTAGCGACCACACCAAGATGTTCCGCTCCCTCCGCCCTCAAAACCCGCGACACATGGACATCTCCGTGGCCGTAAGCATCCGCTTTGACCATCGGACAGATCGGCGCATTGGCGGGGCCCAAAGCCCGAACCCGGCGGAAGTTTTCGCGCAGGCGAACCAAATCCACCGTTGCGGTCGATCGCCGATGTGGGAATCCGGATTCAGGAACAATCATCTTATTTCGCCCTCTCTCACCCGCGGACTCGAGGGCACATCCAATGGGACGAAATCCGGCACGAATCCCGCGTGAACGCTGGCCAAGCAGACCCGATTGCCGCCGGCCTTCTTGATTTCATACAAAGCCTCGTCGGCGGATTTCATAAGCGCATCGGCATCGCCAGCAAGGCGCGGATATTCACTGACACCGCATGAAACCGTCACGCGTTCGCCCGCGAGTTTGTCCATCATAGGGAAACGCGTCGCCTCGACCATCCGGCGCAAGCGCTCAGCTTTCACCGTCGCCCCGACTTGCGCCGTGTGTGGTAAGATCAGAGCGAAATCCGCCGGCCCGATACGCGCGATGTGATCATTCGTACGCGAAGTCTTTTTCAAAACTTGCGCGACGAGCTTCACCAACGTTTCGGCGAGTGTCGGCCCCAGTTTCGACAACAAAATATCGTAGCGGTCAATACTTAAAGAGATGACCGACACCGGCATAAGAAGGCGCCTTGAGCGCGAGATTTCCTCCCCGAGCAATTGAGTGAAACGTCGATGATTGGCTAACCCCGTAAGGGGATCGAAGATGTCGACGGCGTGTTTTTCCTTCAGGACCCGGTTCCGTTTGTACGCGAGATCGAAGGCCTCGACCAACAAAGCCAGATCGGGACGCGCCTTCATATCGAACTTTTCCAAAGCGACCCATAAACCGACGGCTTCCCGATCCACCCGATGTGTGAGGGCCGTAAATCGGTTTTTCTTGAACACCTGAGCAACGAACTCCCGCAAAGCTTTCGCTTCTTCAGGGTTCTCAAAAAACTCTTCAGGCCGTCCCGGGTGGGACTTCCTCAAGTCGATACCGACACCACGAAACTTCTCTTCAGGCAAGAGCGACGCCTGGGCGAATACCAGAGAAAGATGGCTGGGAAGAAACTTGAAATATAAAACGGGGGTGTCGGATGTCAGTCGTGAGAACGTGTGAATAAAGACGTGGACAACTTCATCGAGTTCTTTCGTGCGCGAAAACTTTCCCATGGTAGCGGCCAAATCGGAAAGCGGCGCATGGTTGGCGACCGGAACCGGCTCGACGGCCGCCCGCGCACTCGCGTTCGCCGATGACTTCGACTCATAAAATTCGCGCAGCTGCTCGCTCTCAAACTGGTAATACAGGCGCTCAGCCGCCCGGTCCAACTTCTGCAGAAGCTCCAAGCTCGAAGCGAACGGCTTGAGCAGCACATCATAAGCAAGCGATCGGCTGACAAACTCAAGCCCCTTCAGTAATTGGCTTCCCGGGAGAAGAAGGATAGTCAGAATTTCGGAACTCAAATCACGGAGATTCGCCAGAAAGCGTTCGACCGCCGGATCAAACGGCCCGGAGTCGAGCACGACTAAATGGGGCGGTTCATTACGAACGGCCAACAAGGCGGAATCGAATGTCGGGAAAAAAAGCGTCCTTTCGTACCCCGTGGCGCGAAGCGACTCGGCGAGAGTCTTCGCCCCCTGAGGGGAACGGTCGACGACAAAGATTCTGAATTCCGACCGATAGCGCGAAATATCCACAGGGTTCTCAACTCCTCAGTTTCGGACTGCGAATCCGTACGTTGAACTCGGAGTGCCCGCCGGCTCCCGCTTCCATAATAGATTCCGACTCCTCCACCGACTCTCGATTCGAGGCGGGAAGAGCTCCCAAGGAGACGCTGGTAAACACGTCGTCGGATTCGTCATCATCGTCTTCAAAATCAAGTTCCCCGATCGAAGACGCCTGAGCGATTTTCTGATCAGCCGTTTCTTCGACCTTCTCCGTTTCATTCCCCTCAAACTCCGGCATGGGAACCATCTTTTGCGCGATGGTAGCGGCCAGCTTCTCGGCTTGCTCTTGCCGGAACTCTTTCTTCTGGGCTTCTGAAACCGGAAGTGTAATGCGAATCGTGGTTCCTTCGCCCGGCAAACTTTCAAGCGAACAGCCGCCTTGTGCCTGCGCGATGATCTCACGCACAAGCGTCAAGCCCAGGCCCAGCCGAGTCGCCGAAGGGAACGTTTTGTAAAAGGGTTCAAACGCGCGCTCGCTTGTTTCGCGCGACATCCCCACGCCGTTGTCTCGGACCGATAAGTAAACCGTGCTCTCGACGAAGTCGAGTTTAACCTCCAAACGCTTCGGATTGCGGGCCCGCATGGCTTCCCTAGCGTTTTCGACGATGTTCGCCAGCACGGCGCGCATTCTCTCGCGAGAGACGGCGATTTTCGGCACATCATGAAGATCCAGGGAAAGCTCGATTCCTTCGGCCTCCAGTTCGCTTCCGACCTCCACGAAATAACCAGCCACGACTTCGCGAAGATCGGTCATCACTTCCACGACGGTGGGAGCCGTCTTCTCTTTCCAGTCGCGCAGGCTCTCAAGAATTTCCTTCGCGCGACGCGCGTCGCGCTCCAAACTGTCGGCATGAGCGCGCACTCCTTCATTGTCCGAAGCTTTTACTTTGATCAATTGGATGTGGCCGAGAATCGCGAGAAGAGGTTCCTTTGCCGCTTCAACGAATCGTTCCCAGAACGTATCGCCAAGTCCCGACTCGGCTTTTTCGATAGCCGATATGGTTTCGCCGAGGGCGACTTTTTCCTCCGACACCGTTTCTTCCGGATTTTCGTCTTTCTCCAAAACCAGGCCTGCCTCGGCGGTTTTCATTTCCGCCGGGAGTTCCTCGCTCAGATTGCGGCCAAGGAACCAAGCCAAGACGAGTCCCAAAATTCCAAGAGAAAACCCAGCACCTAAGATCCCCTTCGAAACGGCACCGAGAAAATCATGAGCCGCAGACAGCGGCATCGTCGCGACGGCATAGAGATTGGTACCGTCGATACGCTCGAAATGACCCAAAACCGGACGGCTTTCCAAATCCTCATAGGTTCCGGAAGAAGCCGTCTTCCTTTGTTTTAAAATCTCGCCGACGATCGGGTCTTCAGAGAACAGAGCCCCGAGATAAGCTTTGTTCACGTGGGTCGCGACGTATCCCTTATCGTCGACCACATACACGGAAGTCGTCGAACCGATATAGTCTTCGGCGACATCGGCGATCGGATCCATGACCGAGAAGCCGACCAAAACCGCGCGTTGAGTCTGGCGCTCGGCGACCCCGTAATCGGTCGTTTCGGGCAGTCCCGCGACAAGCGCACTCACCGTGGACGACGAAGATGCTTTCTCGATTTCAACCGCCATCAAGATGCCGTACAGAGGCAGGCCTTCCGGATCGCTAAGTCGCACCCAAAGGGTTTCGCCATCCCTGACCCGCGCATACGGAAGGCTTTTGAGCAAAGTGATTTCGTAGCCCGATGGCCAATTCCTGGCCGCGGACGTAGCGCCGACTTCGGTCCATACCGGCGCCCATTCAGCACCGCCCGTTCGCTGGGCGAGCGCAATGACATCAAAATCACGCGGCATCCGCTTCGCGGCGGCGTTCGCATCGTGGAACCGTAGAGTCGCGAAGGTGACCAGCTGAGATCTTTTTTCCTCCAGTCGCTCGCTCACGAGGCGTTTGAGCGGGGCCATTTGCTTCATTGCCGCATCGGCCATGAAGTTCAATTTGTCCTTAAGAACAAGCGAACGGGTTTTCCAAATGACGGCCGCCAGTGTTCCGGAGAGAACCAAGAACACCAGTAAAAGGATTTTAAATTGAACTCGCATGGTCGCCTTTCTCCTTGTCCCCGACTTAGATCGGCTGGTCTCGAATCTCCTCATCCATGAGTTCGCGACTGAGGGACGTTACCGGCACTCCAATCAAGACGCGGCAAAAACCCACCCAAAGGCGGTTTTAAGCCTCGAAAATTATTCTACTTTTATGAGTCTTCTCGACGCAAGTGCGGTGCACAGACCCGACCTTCGACGGGGTCTTTACCCGGTCTTAATTAACGCCATGGGTAACCCCCAGCGAAAAACTCGACGAAAGTGGGGACTAGGGATATTCTCGCGCTCCGTCGGCAGCTTCATAAGCTGAGTTTGCAATGAAAAAGGAAACTTGTGATTTTCTCGTGATTGGGTCCGGCTTGGCCGGATTGGTTTACGCCCTGAAAGTCGCTGACCACGGTCATGTCGTGGTCCTTTCCAAAACCGCAGCGCCCGCGACGAATACATCGATGGCACAAGGCGGGATCGCTGCCGTCATGTCGCCAGAAGACAGCTTTGAAAGCCATATCCGGGACACCCTGGCCGCCGGAGCAGGCCTTTGTCACGAGGATGTCGTCCGCACCGTCGTTGAAGACGCGCCCGCGCGGATCGATGACTTGATCGCCTGGGGTATCCAGTTCGACATGAAGCTCGAGGGAAACGGCGGAACGAAAACCCTTTCGCTCACCCGCGAAGGAGGACACAGCCACCGCCGTATTCTCCACATGCAGGATCACACTGGGCGCGATATCCACGAGCACTTGCTCCGACTTGCGCACGCGCATCCAAACATTGAAATCCGCGAGCACAACTATGTCGTCGATCTGATTCTCGACCGTGACTTCCGCCCGTTTTCGACCCATCCTCCGCGCTGTATCGGCGCTTATGCATACGACAAACAAAACGGCGAAGTGATCAGCTATTTCGCGCGCTTTACCATGCTCGCAACGGGAGGAGCTGGAAAAACCTATCTCTATACCTCGAATTGGAGTGGAGCGACGGGTGACGGAATCGCCATGGCTTACCGGGCGGGCGCGCGGGTCGCGAACCTTGAGTTCATGCAGTTCCACCCGACATGCCTCTATCACCCGAGTGCACGCAACTTCCTGATCAGCGAAGCCGTACGTGGGGAAGGCGGACGGCTTATCAACTCCCAAGGTGTCGCGTTCGCGCAAGAAATGCACCCGATGGGAGAACTCGCTCCACGCGATATCGTCGCGCGCATGATCGACGCCGAGATGAAACGATCGGGCGCGCCTTGCGTTTATCTCGATATCACCCATAAGCCCGCGGATTACATCAAGGAGAGATTCCCGGTTATCTATAAAACTTGCCTTCAGTTCGGAATCGACATCACGAAGGAACCGATTCCCGTCGTGCCGGCCGCGCACTATCTCTGCGGCGGCGTTTTGACCGATTCGAACGGCCGCACGGACATCGCAGGACTTTTCGCTTCGGGCGAAACGGCTTGCACCGGACTCCACGGCGCTAACCGCCTTGCCAGTAACTCTTTGCTCGAGTGCATGGTGATTTCGCATCGGGCGGCGAAATACACTCTGGAAAACCTCGATTCGTTTGCCCCACCGACGCCATTCGATACCGCTCCCGCCCAGGCGGAAGAATACAACGAAGACGAGATGATCGTGATCTCTCATGTCTGGGACGAAATCCGCCGGCTTATGTGGAATTACGTTGGTATCGTTCGCTCTAACCGACGTTTGCAGAGGGCACGCAAGCGACTGGAGACGATCATGCACGAGGTTTCCGACTATTACGGAAATCTCAAGTTGCATCCCGATATCATTGAACTGCGGAATATCGCGCTGGTCGCCGACTTAACAGTGAAATGCGCTCTCGCGCGCAAAGAGTCGCGCGGCATCCATTACAATATCGATTACCCGAAACCCGATGACAGCGCTCCCCCGCGCGACACCATTCTCCCGCCGCGCGGGTTCGGCGATTGAAAGTTAGTCACAGCGGCAAGTCGCCGCTCGACGGTTTATATGGTCCGGATCCGGTGTTGTACACGTAACAACGGACGCCGAACCACTCGCACAACGGGAACTAGCGGCCTGCGAACCCTGGCTTGAACAGGGGGCAATAATTGGCCCCGTCGAAAATGTATACCCAGGACACATATTGGTCGAGTTATTCTGAGCCGTGCAGGCCTTACACGCGCTATAAGCAACGCAACTGTTACCGCTCTTGAGAGCCCCACAAGACGACTTCCGAAGTGGCTCGATGGTTAATAACAGGCTTCTAACCAAACCACGAAACTAACGAATATCAACTTGAGATCAACTCGCTGTCAAAATGCATCAGTTTGGGCGAACAGAGCCCGCATTCAGTCAAACTGAACGTCACTCGCAAACACAAACAGCCATCGTCATGAGTGGAAACTCGGGAGGGACCCCTGCACACTCCAGAACCGACGCCGAGCCACTCGCGCAGTACTCACTGCTTTCGAAGCGCAAAAAGGCGCGCACAGCCCGAATATCCCCATTTGACGAGAACATATTTCCAGGACACATGTTTGTTGAATTATCTTCAGCCGTGCATGGCGTACAGTTATTGCTAACCATAACGTTTGACCCGGCGTTACACTTATAGGAGCAACTTCCCATATATCCCGTCGCGCAGGAGCCACCCGATTGATCGTGCGCCGGCGCCTTTAATGCGCAACCGCTCACAGTCGCCGCCGGACATCCGTTTGTACAATTTCCGTAAGTATAAGAGCCAGACAACGTTCCATCATTACACGTTCGGGTCTGCGACACCGAAGAACAGGGCCCCGTCGGCAGGTTTGTCGAATAAGCTGTGGCGCTCGCTCCGTGTGCGATGGAACCACCCCACGGCAACTTACATGAACGGCAGTTCGCAAGAGCGGCGATGGAAGGCTTTATGTTTTGGAACGAATTCCATTCCGCACTTGACTTCGTAGGAACCCAGAGCCTCAATGAAGCATTGTTATTCGTCACTCGCTGGCAGATACCGTGCTCGTTAATCGTGACCGTTGAACCAGGATTAACCGAATAACTTTCCACCGCAAAAAGCTTGAAAGGCGCCAGAACAAAAAATCCACTCAGAATGAAAAACGAAAAAACACTCTGAAGTGTTACGTCCGCCATTTTGATCGCTAGTTTTCAAAGATAAAAACGGGTCTCGACGCCTACCTTCATAAAGACGCCAAATGACGAATATATACAGAGTTTGCTTATATACAAACTCAATTTTATAGCCTGGTCTTAAACTAAAGACCAGGCGCGCGTGCCAAGTTAGTGAATGGAATTTTCAAGTGCTTCCAGCCTTTCTTTTAAGAGCCGGATTTCTTCCTGCTGGCGCTCGATCATTAGCTGCTGTTCCTTGATGGCCTCGATCATGGGACCAATCAGCGCGTTATAATCCACCGATTTAATCCCGTTCGGAGCCGTGCGAACAACGTAGGGCATAACCTCTTCAACCTCTTGAGCGATCACGCCCGCCGTCTTCTCGCCGTTGTGAATCCAACGATAGATGACACCACGTAAGCGCTTGATAATCTCAAGCCCTTTCGAAGTCTCGATTTCGGTTTTCAAACGCCGGTCCGAGCTGTGGAGATAAGAGGTCGCCAACACGTTACCGGAAACCTGCAACTTTTCAGACGGGCTTGCCGTTCCGATGCCGACGTTACCGGCGCTCGTGACCGTCATACGAACCGCGTTATTCGTTTCAAGAAAAAGGTTCGTAGAATCATTCGTTCCGATGGTGAGAGCTCCTGAGTTGCCACCATTAAGTACGACCGACGTCGGCAAGCGAGCCGCGTTAAGCGTTCCAGTCGTGATCTTCGAAGCGTCAACGTTCGCAATCTTGGCGTTCGTCACAGCACCGTCAGCAATCTGGTTCGTACCGACCCCACTATTGGCGATCGAAATCGTACCTGTTCCTGTGATGGTTCCCCCCGAAAGACCCGTTCCCGCCGTGATGCTCGTCACGCCCGCGTCATCGGTGCCCGGAGCCCAAGCCGAACCATTCCATTTCAAGACCTGACCGTTGGTTGAAGGAGACGTCGACGACACGGGCTGCCCTTGAATCTTTGTAACGGTGAAGGCTCCCGCGTTCGTCATCGAGACATCACCACTCGGAGCCACTGCTGTTGCAACGTTCGAACCGTTACCAACCCAGATCCGGCCCGAGTTCAGAGTTGAAGAAAGTTTCGAATTAAACGTGTCGTAATCGGATTTCGAAATCAAACCGGCCGTAACACCCGAAGCCGATGCCATCGGAATATTGAGTGTATGTGTCGCGCCCGACGAAGAGAAATTCGGCGATGTACCCGTCGTTCCGATCGCGAAGGACTGAGTCGAACCTGTCAAACCGTTCAAGCTTTGCACTCCGGCGCCACTCACGCCCAGCGTTTGCCAGCCGGATCCATTACAGAAGTCGAGATTGCCGCCGTTATATCGAAGCGTACCGACATTCCCGGCCGCACACGTCTCGCTTCCCGTGCCGCCGATTCTCAAAGTCCCCGCCAC
>CALBDW010000026.1 GCA_937927435.1 uncultured Bdellovibrionales bacterium | reverse complement strand
CAATGAGCGGTTGCGCTTTTGACGGATCGTTTGGATTGTCTTCGCGTGAGGACGACTCTCGCATCGATCAAGACCCTTTATTGTTCAAGTCAAAACTCAGCTGCTGTTCAGACTCAGTGTCTTCCGCCTTCGATTCGGCCGCTTTCAGAGCTTTCGGCGGTGACGGCTTCGTTGATGCGAGAGACCGCTCCACCGAAGTTTGGAATTGTTCGACGGATCTATCGGTTTCGTTCTTCAAATCGAGGAACGCCCTTTGGAAATCACGTGTTGCGTCCCTGAATTCATTGAGAAGGCGCCCGATCGTTCTTGCGACTTCGGGCAATTGACGCGGACCAATCGCGATCAGGGCGATGGCCGATATAAGAAGAATTTCTCCCATGCTGAGTCCAAACATGGCGCCAGTCTAGCTTTCACTTAAAAGTCTGTCTATCACTGCTGCTTTTTGAAGGGCAGATTTGTTCTCGGGACCGCAATCAGTCCCTTTGAAATCAGCCGCTCCCGGGCATAGTCGGAGCCCGTTCGGGCATAGACTTCGTACAGGCGCAGGATATTGTTTTCATCGGAAATCTGGGCCTGATTGCTGATATCGGTCAGAACATCAACGAACTCGTAAAAACGTTGGCCAACCTCGCGATAGACACGTGCCGATGTATCCTCGCGAACGCAGTCGGAGAGCGCATTGTACGCTGTCGACCCCATTCCGGCGTAATAGTCGACATCAATGAGCTTTCGCTGCAGGCTGTCGCCGAAGAACCCGCTGATATAAAGCGACCTTTCGGCAAGCTTCTTCAAGAGTTCGATTCGCGTAATGAGATCCGCGTTTTGGGCCCGCAGGAAGGTTTCCGCCAAGGTTTCACGCACCCGCCGGCCTGACGAATCAAAGTCATCAAAGAGATTCTCTGTCGGAATGTACGTTTCAAGAAGTCCGACAAGATAAGTTTTGACGTGCGGAAATGTCTTCAGCTTTCGTCGCTCGAACGCATCCGTTACGATTTGGTCGAAAGCTTCCCTTGAAGAGAGTAAGAGTCCTGAAGACGAGTTGTGGTCGTTCAGACCCATAACCTTCCTTTAGGCCCTTATGCAGGTATCAAGAGCCTATAAGGCCATTTTATCAAATCTGCGAATCTCGCACTTAAATTCGCAAATCAAAATAAAATACTAGCCCTAGGACGAGCGCTGAAAGCCGCTCCCATGGCTCATTTCGAGACGTTACCCCTAAACTCTATAATTACGATTGAAGAGAAATATAACCGGCATTTAGAGCTTACTTTAGCTGGATTGGCGGAGCTCTTTCCGCATATCGCCGTCTCGGTATCGCTGAGGATCTCATGAACGCCCAACACGATCGGTGCCGCGCTCAAGGCTTCCGCCGCGTGCGGATGAAAACTCGCAATCAGAGAAAAGCATTGCTCGTTTTTCTCCAGATTCCAGATCAAATTCGATTGCATCGCCAGTTCATGGCTTGAGGTCTGATCTTTTCAATTGCGGCTCGTTGGTTGCAATTGCGACAAAGAAGCCTGAGGTTCTCTCCTGTTGAAGTCCCGCCGAGCGATCTTGGGCGAAAACTGTTTCCGGGTTAATGCACCGTTTTCTCATCACGCGGAAATGGAGCGCCGGCCTCGTTGTCCAACCGCCACTGCTAGCCGGTCGCTCCTTTTGGATCAGGCGCCTCGAGACTCCTTACCATGGACACGAAGGTCCAACGGCGCAAATCACGCGAGGCCGCGAAAAGATCTCCGCCGCAAGGTCTTGCACGTCGCGCACGCTAATATCCCGCAGGTTTTCGGCGTAACGGAAGACCTCCTCAGCCGGGATTCCGTAGATCTCGTTAAACAAAATCGCCGAACAAATCGCCGAGCTTCTTTGCAAGTCGATGTCGTGGCGACCGATCAAATACCGCTTCGCCCGGTCCAGTTCAGTGTCACTCACAGGGTGCTCGGCAAGTTTTCTGAATTCGGCTTCCATCATCTCAATGGCCTTCGCGCCCTTCTGAGGTGAACATCCAATGTAGGCGCCGAAGTAACCCGTATCGAGACCCTCCATGCGGACGGGAGCGACCGAATACGCGAGCGAAGCCTTATCGCGAAGCTCGATGAAAAGTCGTCCGCCTTGTCCAGCGAGAATCGACTGAATGATCTGCAGGATATACCGCTTGCGGTCGTCCAAAGTGAGTCCTTTATAACCCATGATGATGTGGGTTTGTTCGCGATTGAGTTCCTTAAACTGCCGGGTTTCTTCTTTCGGACCTTCGTGATCGAATTTCGCCTTGAACGGCGCACCCTTTGGAATCCGTGAGGTCGCTTCCTCTAATCGGCTCAACCACTTGTCTTTATCAATGCTGCCCGTGACCGTGATGGTGAGATTGCGCGCGCCCATCATCTGATTGAAATGCGTCACGACATCGTCGCGCGTGAGCTTTGGCACCGATTCCCGGGTTCCATAAATATCGCGCGCATAAGGATGCCCTTTGAACATCGTATCAGCGAACAAGAGCGAGACGACTTGAGCCGGATTGTCTTCGCGCGAGCGAATCGTCTCAAGCATCACGGCCTTTTCTCTCTCAATCGCCGATTCGGTGAATACCGGATCCGTCAAGACGTCCTCAAACAAGCTGATCGCATCGTCTTCAAACGGCGAAATCGTCTGCATCGAAAGACCGACGGAATTTCGTCCACCAAACGCGTGAATTGAACCCGCGATGGCCTCGATCTTTCGCGCGATATCGGCTTCAGTTAGATTATTTGTTCCGCTCGTCCACATGCGCGCAAGAAGTTCCGTCACACCGGGAGGCAGCCCATTTTCAGCCCGCAATCCGCCAAGGAGCGCGGCCTTCGCACTGAAGACAGGTGTCGCGCGGCTTTCGCGGAAAATCACAGTCGTACCGGATTTGAGCTCGTGCTTTTCAATTGAAGCCGAAGCCATGGAACTGTTTCCGAGACTCATTCTGACTTTTTTGAGGACGGGCCTCTTGCTCGGTGTCGCCTTCACTTTCTTCGCGGCTTCAAACTCTTTCATGTACTTTTTCGTCCAAGCGCGAAGCTTGCGCGTGATTTCTTTCTCGTTTCGAGGCGCCATCATGACGATCGTCATAGTCTTCACGCCCAAATATTTTCTCGCCACTTTCTGAATGTCTTCGGGCTTCAGGGCGTAAACTTGCTTCATGAATTTTTCAAAGTAAGCGTAATCGCCCATGAGATTTTCAAGACTGCCCGCCTTGCGAGCCATTCCCTCGACAGTTTCCATTGAGTAGAACTCGTCGCTTTCAAGATTCACGATTGCTTTTCTGAGCTCATCGACGGTCGGCGGCTCGCTCACGATACGAAGAAGTTCGGTCTTCAGCGCCTCAAAAGCGTTTTCGGCTTGATCCACATTGAGGGTCGCCGAAATCGTAAACAACCCGGTTTCCTTCGGCGTGAAGGTTCCGGCACCAATGGAATTCGTCAGCGCTTTTTCCAAGCGCAGCTTCTGAGCCAAGCGCGAACTATCACCCTGACCTAAAATCAAAGCGAGAACATCCAGGGCCGCGATATCCTTGTGAGCGGCACCGGGAATCCGCCAAGCAACGTGAAATTGCGCTTCTTCAAACGGAGCCTGTTTCACTTTCACGCGCGGGCTCGTTTGCGGCGGCTCCTTTGGACGCTTCACTTTGCGGAGCTTATAGGGTTCGATTCGTCCGAACGACGCTTCGACTTTTTTCACCATTTCCTTCATGTCGAAGTCGCCGGCCACAACCAGATGCATGTTCGAAGGAATATAACGGCTCCGATAATAATCGACGAGCACCTTGCGGCTGACCTTACGGATAATTCGATCGTAGCCGATGACCGGAATTCTGTACGGGTGCTTCTTGTACACAGTCGAAAAGAGAAGACGGCTCGCTTGACGACCGGGACTGTCGTTGGAGCGCTTGATTTCTTCGAGAACGACCTCGCGCTCGTTGTCGATTTCCCCGCTTTCAAAGAGCGGGAAGCCCATCATCTCGCTGATCACATCGAGCGCGACGTCGCTGAATTCCTTTGAGATGTTCACGTAGAAAACAGTCTGATCGAACGACGTATAGGCGTTCAGCTCGCCACCGCTGGCTTCAACTGTTGAGGCGATTTCCCCGACCCCATAACGTTTTGTTCCTTTGAAGACGAGGT
>CALBDW010000025.1 GCA_937927435.1 uncultured Bdellovibrionales bacterium | reverse complement strand
TTGTTTGGAAAGAGTCATGCTGAAACTCCTTTTTTGAAAGCTATAACTTCGTTGTCTTCATCAAGACCAAGTCCGTTTTCCTCGATGAATTTTTCAAGTTTGATGATGCGCTGTTTGAGGTAGCCGAGATCGTCGAGCATTTCCATCGAGAGTCGCTGAATTGTTGAATGCATTTTAAGAAGGTGCTCATAGTCTTCGCTCAGTTCGTTATATGCATTAACAATTTCATCGCGCATTTTTTCGGCAAGTGTCATACAGCATGCTCCAATTGTTCTTTTAGAAACGCCTCGCCTAGTTTTTCTGCGAAACGGGCGATTTCGTCCGCCGAAAACGCCTCGGTTACATTAATACCACGAAACGTCACGCGAACATTGCCGACGCGAACGCGGCCGCTTCGATATTCAACGTCGCCTTCGATCTCAAATTCTTCTTCGATGTCGATATAAATGCTGTGATTCATGATACACCCTTGGCTTGTTTGTAAAGACTTGGACCATCCCAGTCGGGAACATCGAAACTCTCATCCGTAGTGACTTCGTGCATTTTCGATGCATCACGCGAGTCAAGCCATGCCGTTGCTGCCGTCAAAAACTCGGCGACTTGTCCTTTGATCGTTTGTCCTTTCGCAACGGCCTCGTTTTGAATGAATTCGACATATCGAGCGAGTTCGAAAATGTCGATGTCCTTGATCTTCATGCCAGGCGTGCCGTCTTTTTTGGGGCCAAACTTTCCGAACGTGACAACGTACTCGCCAGGATCTTGCTCGGCTTTCTTCGAATTTTCCCGCGCAGCCTTAAGCGGATTTTCGCGTTTCCGTTTTGATTTTTCGTTTTCGGACTGTGAATCAGCCTGCGCCATTTCGTCGGACGTGTATAGACCGGACATTTCAGCTGGAAACGCTTTCCGCAACGCAAGCGCCTCAGCGACTTTCGCAAGCATTAGATCGGGCATTTTTGCCCACATCATCATGGGCTTTCCGTCGCGATCGGTTTGAACGTAGGACTCCCAACGCGCGACCGCCCAAAGCGGCTCTTTGAAATCCGCATGAATCACGCCGATTTTTGCCGCGGCAGGTGGTTCATCCGACAGCCAAACATCAACCCAATTCCCATCTTTTCCGCACCAATACGGGCCAACCTGGCCTTGGTATTTCCCGGTTCGTGCTGCGATCAAACGGAAGCCGTCGATCGACGTTTGAATCGACATAACCTCACGCTGTTCTTTTCGGTCCCATCGTTTGACGGCATAAACTTGACGCGCAAACGGATCAAGGCCAGTGCGTTTTGCGACATGCAGGAACAATTGCAGTTCATCGTCAGTAGCGCCTTTGCAAATCGTACGCTTCAAAAGTTCAACCTGCTCGCGAGTCCAAACGGCAGCAACAGGCGCTTGATTTTGACCGTTTTGCGTTGTCATCAATTCGTTAGACATTTGCTGCCTCCGTCAGCTTCGGGGCTGTTGCGACTTTGGCAACAATGCGCTCGGTTCGCTCAATGCGCGCCCCTGGGACCGGAACGCCGAGTTTCAAATCATCGCCAAGCTTCTTTTTGTCGATTTTTGTAACCGTTTCGGTGATGACGTATTCGCCGGGTATCTTTGATTCGTCGTCGATCACAACTTTCGGCGGATTCAATTGACGACGGAACAAAACTTCGTGACCAGCGATTTCGGAGACATCGAGCGTTTTCATTGCGTTCAAAATTCGCTCTTTCATGCTGTCCACAGCACGTGCGCACGACTTAGCGAATGCAAGCCATTCCTCCGCACGGACGCGAGCGATTTCCGCACGCGCTTCGAGGTCTTGCATGACGACAAAATACGCATCTATTTTTTCGGCAAGCTCCGTTCCGTTTTTGTCGAGAAGCGCTTCGATCTCGGGCGTGATTTCGCCGCCGGAGTCGGCGAGCATATTCAAAATCGCGCTCGCTTCCTTCATCAGGACTGGCAATGTTTTTTTATTCATTTTCACCTCGCCTTGGAAAAAGTGCAAAAATCCCTATTCGGTTTGAAAACTCAAACCGTTTGTGTTTAAGTCGCGTCGGTTCGAAAATTTAAAGGCCCTACGCCGTTTCTTTCACGTTCGCCACAACGGGAAAGAGAACGTCTTCGGGCATGCCAGTTGCGCGCTCAAAGGCCCGCCTAGTCACAGGCCTAGGTGCGCCCTTTTGTTTGCCGGAGACGATCCTCTCAATCGTCCACGGCTGTAATCCTTCTGCGAGAAGGGCCGCCCAATTCTTTTTCGGGTCAGAGGCGAGCCAACTCCGCAGCATGTCTACGTCTGTCTTTCGAAATTGATTATCTCTAATCATTGCGCCTCGAAAGTTACACAAAACCTTACCAAATCGCAACACGAAAGTATTGTTTTGTGTAACGACGGAAATAATTTCATAACGTATTGTGCAAATAATGAAGAAACTCTCGGAAAAACAAATACTTACGACTTTCGCCCAGAAGGTGCGCGAACTCCGAGAGTTACGCGGACTAACGCAAGAGCAATTGGCCGAAGCCGCAGGCATATCGAAAAACGCCGTTACCCTCATCGAGCTCGAACAAAGAGCTCCCCGAATCAATACAGTTGTTGCCCTTGCCTATGGCCTTGGCGTTGAACCATCAGAACTTCTGCGCTTCTCAATTTCTACGGAAAATCTACGGACGGTTGCTGAGCCGTCTGCGCCGTACGAAAACGGTCTTAATCCCCAGGAAATCGCCGACCTGATTTTGGCTTACGGAAACGCAGAATCTTCGCTCCGCGCTTCGATTCGTCGCCAACTTGGTCTCGAGAAATCGGATCAGGATCGCGAGGCTTTTGAACGGCACGCTCTTTCATATCGCGAGCAACGAGATAAGCTTCAAATAAAAGATCGCAAAGGCGAGTAATCAAACTCTCCATTCACGCTCCACCAACGTTCCGCTAGTCGGGTTAAGTTTTTGCGAAAACATATCGGCGAGAGGTCGAGTTTTTTTAATGATGTTTTCTTAGCGGATGCTACCTGACAGGTATCCATCTAACAGGGCGAAAATCCCGACCAAGGACTGTTTCAAAATGGGATTCGCCTTAAGTTTCGGGCTCTAAGAACCGATATAAATTGAAAGCATTTATTTAGGAGGCGCGATGAAAGCGATTCTCGCTCTTCTCTTAGTAGTTACGCTTTCAGCTTGCAAAGGCGGCGGCGGATCTGTTGTGAGCGGCGTGCCGCCTCTTATTCCGACGCCAACACCTGCGCCTAATCCTATTGACTATTCATACCACAAGTGCGGACAAATTCAGGCGTGTGCAAAAGTTTGCGATTTCCATAATCCCATCGCCACGGAAAGCCAAATAAGAAACATTGTGTGTCCGGCCATTCATCACTCGGGAACCGGGCCGCTCTGCACTGCTCTTGTCGAATACCACGACGAAAAATACTTACCGGACAATCAATCATGTAAAAACGAATATGTCATCGATCGAACAAATCCTGAATTTCTGTTGGGCGAACGATGCCGAGACAATCCATGTTGTGAAGCAATTTGCTTGCAACAAATCAAACGAAAACCCTTTGGTGGGAATCCTTCATCCGGATTAGCTGCCAAAGCATCCGTCGATAACTTTTTAACTCACAACAAACAGGATGCGTGTTTAGATGCGCCCGCTGCGTACATTATCAACGTTTTCGAGCCGTTCTTTGAAATGTTCCCAGATTTCCGGCCAGCGGAATGCCTGCCGTGAATGCTTAATTCATCGCCTCACGATTTAGACCATAGTCCTCAAAGAGTCTTTCGGGTTCATCGGCATATTCGGATAAAAACTGCAAAAGCATCGAAAGGAATTCCTGCGCTGAAAGCGAGGCGTCTGATGTGAAACCGAGTTCGACATGACGGCCATCGTCGGTTCGGAAAACATAGACATCGACGCCGATTTCTTCATCAAGCAAGGTTCACCTGCATGCGACTATTGGCCCACTCGACACAAGCATCAATGAGAGCGTGAGCGTACTGCTCCTTTCTCTCAAGCGCCATCTTCGCTTCTTTTGGATTGTCGCCGAAAAAGCCTTCGATCAAACAATTGGGGATATTCGGTAACGCATGAACGTTTGATCCGCCGCGATCGGTTGCTGAAAGCGTTTTCACTCCGCGATCGCCGGCGCCCGGCTTTCGATCAAACACATTGCACACGTGATTATGAACAAAATTAGCAAACTGTTTGTCAGCACCTTCATTTGAGCAAAGCGTTTCAGTGCCAGAAACCGTTCCATTGAACGCATTGAAATGAAGTTCGATCACGCAATCAACGCCGAGAGATTTTGCTTTTTTGTATGCACCTGAAATTCCAATCCCGTCGCGAAAAATGATTTCTGCCGTAACGCCGATTCGTTTTGCATAGTCTTTTGCAAGCTGTGCAATCTCAGAATTGTAGGCGTACTCGGAAAGTCTATAAGGCGCTGGCATCACGGCACCTTGAGCGGACTTTTCATGCCCAACGATCAGGCCGATCCTTAGTTCACCGATTTCTTTTTCAATCGGATCGACCTGATCTATTGTTTCAACGTGCGCGAAGAACTGTTTCAAAAGATCCGACAACCATTCGATGAATGCTTTCATTTTGTCTCCAATGCTTTATCAACTGAGTTGATCGTTCGTTCCCAAGAGCTGATTTCTTTGTCACATTGGCCTGTGCGCTTACATTGCGTGATTATGTACGTTTTAAGTTTCGCCCATGATTTCGCCGGAATCATGAGCATCGTTGGCCTAGCGTCCCACCACGAAAGACCATCGAGTTTGTTCTTATCGTCAACGGTAAACTCGGTGGCTGAAATCGTGTTCACGCAATAGCCTTTCGCCAAATGGATTTCGACACAAACAGGAATATCCGGCGGCGCTGTTGCACACGATGAGAGAATGAAAACGCCAATCAGCGATAGCTTAATTCGTAAATTTAACAAACGCTCTAAAAGCATCAATGAGTTCCTTTTCCGCCTTTTCTTTTTCTTCCGGTGTTCCGCTCTCTTGTGCTTTGCGGTTTCTGATTGCGGCTTCCATAAATGCAACGCCTTGTTTGTTTGTCCTGGTGTCGATGTAGAGATAGAAAAGACCAAATTCAGTTTCACGAATCGCAATCTTCAACACGTAGCCGACAATGAAGCTCGCAATCGGATTCACAATCGGCCACGCCAAAAAGGGCAGCTTCGCAACAAGGTAACTCATCACGAAGCGCTGCCCTAGATCGAGTGCGGTTGACTTGATTAGTTCAACGTATTCATCTCGTGTCATACGTGTTTAAGCGCAATGAAAGCTGCGATTCCAATCCCAAGCACAAGATACCAAAGCCATGACTTTTGCATTTTGAACCTCAGTCGTTGGGATTGATCTTTTCAATTAGCGGATTGAGCGCAGCTTCGATTTGCGGACGAGCCATCACGAAGAAGTCGTCAAGTTTGTTTTGAGTCATCTTGACCGAATCCTCAACCCAGTCGAGGAAGATCGGAAGAAGAACTTTGACGTTCTCTTCTGCCAGCTCCAAACCAGCGGCTTTCAGTTTCTCTTTCAGGTCTTTTACATCAAACGGTTTTTCCATAACACCCCCCTTTCGGCCCGTTGTTATCGGGCAAGTTTTTGCTCTAAAATCGAAACTCTGTTTTCCACACGCGAAACGCGATCTGCAGTATCCTTCGCAGCGTCTTCGATCTTTTGAAATCGCAGTTCGCCTTGTTTAAATCCGTCTTTCACCGCTTGTTCGAGGTTCTTAAGCCTCTCATCGTAGGACTTAAGAAACGGTTTCACCCGCGTCCAAATAACAACGAGCGCGAGGATTGTTTCAAGAAGCCGTCCAGGGCTTACGTCTTCCACTGCAGTAGACAGAAACGAGAAGAAATCCATTTCTTACCTCGTGCGCGGTTAGCGGGGACCCATACAGATCATGTTTACGTTCTTCTTATCCATGGTATCTGTTGGTAGACTACTGTTCTACGTGCCATCTCTTAATTACCAACTCGTCTAAAGGTGATATGGTTTACGCCCGTGCCAGTGTTTAAAGTCGAATTAACTGTTGAAAACGCCTTGAGTAATATCTTTTGACCAGCAAGGCATCTCACCGTCACCGAAAATGGAAACTCGCGTTCGATTGACGAATTAGTTTGGGCTCTATGAACTCCAGCAAGCTTATACAATACGCCATCTAGATAAATGTTTGCGTAAAACACATCGTTCACATTAAAGCTGGTAGACACCAACCCCATATGACCTGACACTTCGTACTCACCAGAGACTGGACACGTAAACTCACCCGTAACCGGATTGTATGCTCCGTGCGTGTCCCAGAGTTTTGTCGAAAAGGGGATTACTGTTTCAGAATTTGTAACCGCAGTGCCCGCAGTGTTCGTATAGCTTGCGCTTACCGACTCGCTTGCGGCGATTTGCTGCGGACCCGAGATGCGTTCGATTTCCCACCAAAAATGATGCGTTAGGTACAATCCAGTTGGATTTAAAGTTACAGTGTTACCACTGGTTTGATATGCGCGTATCTCAATTTGATCTCCGGCTTTGAGTTCTAAGGAAGCATGGCCACTGGCCACTGGAACGAGGGTAACACTGGGATTGAAATCCGTACGCCAAAGAATCTTCGCAACGTCACCATTCTTATAGATCTCCAGTATCGCCGTGTTTGTACCTATATTATGCAACCCTTCAACCTTAGCGAAAATTCTATAGAAGCCCGGAACTGGAACTGTGTAAGTTGACGTTGAAGGATTGTAGGCCCCGTGAGTGTCG
>CALBDW010000024.1 GCA_937927435.1 uncultured Bdellovibrionales bacterium | reverse complement strand
TACCGGTAATGCTTCAGAGGGAGGCTAACGTTAAATTATTGATTTCGATACCGCCGTTCGGGGCGCGCCCGACCAAGGCGTTGAAACGAAAGTTCTCATCGTCCTTGTGGATCATCTCAACGCGCAAGCACTGATCGAAGCCGGCTAGGTCGAGCCGCCAATCATGTGGGTTAAGACCGTAATCTTTGAGTTGCCGTTTGACTTTGTTTAAGAAGTAAATTTCGACGAATTGATCAAACGACATGGCTTCCCTCCTTTGAAGATGTCCGATAATCGGTTGTGATCTTCGAAAACCGATGACCGTTTGCTCACAAAGCAACGGCGGTGCCAGATGGAGCCGTGAATAAATGCGCTTCTGATTTCCGAAGCTCGGATTTTTCTAGGAACTCGGACGCGCTTGTCCGGATTTTGAAACAAGACGTGTTGCCGGGGCACGGTGATTCGGGCATGGTGGGGTTATGAGTCGTTGGTTCCGCAATCTCCTCATTCTTGAGTTCGCTGTGATCGGAGTGGTCGCGGCTATTTTTAAGATCGTGACGGCGAGGCTTTACGCCGGCGCGATGGCGGGAACGCTCTTTGTCGCGCTGGGTGTGTGGATCGTTTTTTGGGGTTTACGAATACAGGCCGTCCGGCGCTCCGCGAGTTTTGTGGTGGGGGCTATCCACCTTTTTTTGGTGGCGCTTCCGATGATGATCGTTCGCTTTTTGAATGTTTCGGCGGAATTTGCGGACGTAAAGATCTTCGGCCTCTCGGGCCCAGCGTTCCATCGGCTTTCGTCCGTCGTTTATTTACTTTTGATCGCGGCGACCCTTTTTGATTGGTACCGTTTCCGGCGGAAAGGAGCTCTGGGCTCAAGAGTTGACGGACTTCCCCTATAAAAAATCAACGCCCCATACCAACCGCCGCTTCGGGGGTCGTGTCTCGGACGAGACATGGGGCGTGATTTTATTCTTAAGCCTGAAGCCCAGAGGCTTAGATCGTGAACGGCTTCGGAGAGATCGGCTCCGGACGCTCAAAGAAGTCGTAAGCTTCTTGACCGATCGGAAGCAGGGCCAGGTTACGGGCTTTTTTAATTGCGGCAGCGACTTTCTTTTGCTGCGCAAGAGAAAGCTTACTGATCCGCGCCGGAGTGATTTTGCCCCCTTCACTAATGAAACGGGCAAGAGTTTGCGGATCTTTGTAATCGAAGTGGTAGTCACCAGGAAATTCAGGCCGATACTTCGAGCGTACGTTCTTCTTCATGGAGTAAAACCTTCCTTTTGAGGCTCCTCATATACGATAGAATTCCATTGCCAACAAGAACCTTTTTCCCTATATCTGACTCCTCTTACTCAGGCGAGTTGAAAGATTTAACGGTAGGTGAGGAGGTCCCCCTATGGGGCGTTGCGAATTAACAGGCAAGGGACCGGTGGTTAAAAACTTGGTTAGCCACTCGAACATTAAAACGAAGTCAGTTAATCAGCCAAATATTCAGAAAAAACGCCTATTTAGCCAGATTCTTGGGCAGCTCGTGACTCTGCGAGTTGCGACGAGCGCGATTCGCGATATGGAGCATGTCGGCGGACTGGATAAGTTTATCTTGTCCCAAGACGATTCCAAGCTCTCCAAAAGAGCGTTGGCGCTCAAGAACCGCATCCGCCATAAGATGTCGGCGAAAAAGAAAGGTTGAGGGAGCTTAAGTCATGGCGATGAAGTTGAAAATTCGTAAGGGCGCAACCGTTGAGGTCATTACCGGGTCCGAAAAAGGGAAGCGGGGCACGGTTTTAGAAGTGGACAAGGAAAGAATGCGTGTCCGCGTTCAGGGTGTTCGGGTCCTGACTCGTCACTCGAAGAAGGATGGTATTGTAAAAAGTGAAGGCTACATCCATTACTCGAACGTGAAACTGATCGAGTCGCCGGCGCCTGCTAAGAAAAAATCGGAAAAGAAGGCGGCTAAGGCGAAAACTGCTTAATATTTAAACGTTCGAGCATTAAATACGTAAAAGGGGAGAGTTCGTAGGGGCTCTCCCTTTTTTATTGCCGGAACTCCAGGCTTGGGAACCGGTCCTTGGTCGTAGTGGGTCCGTTTGCCGGGTTTGGAGTGATCCGTTATAGTTTGAATAGGACTCAATAATTCGGGTTTTGCGGGGGCAGACATGTTGCGGTTGGCTGGCTTGCTGGTTGTGTTGGGTTTCTCGTCGATGACTTTTGCCGGTATCGAGCAAAAAGCGGCGGCTTTTGTTTTGTGCAAAAACAAGAAGGACGTTAGAACGATTCGCGTTTTGAACAAGTTTGATAACAAAGGCTGTATGACCACTTATTCGAAAGGTCAGCTCGAGGAGGTTGTGGGCGAAGGCCGTTCGTTCAACGGTTGCAATTCCATCTTGAAGAGCATCCAATCGAATCTGGAAAGCGCTCAGTGGAGCTGCCGCAATGTCGACATGGCGCAAGTGATGGTGAGCTCGGAAGTTGTTCGGTAAATGGAAATTGCTTCGAAGGCGGCTGAGCTGTCGGTTGCGGTTTGTCAGCTGACATCAGTCGACGATTATAAAACCAACGAAATGCATATGTTTGAGCTGCTCAGGCAGCTCGAAACGGACCCTCCTGACATTGTTTGCTTCCCCGAGAACGCCCTTTATCTTCGGTTAAATGATAAAGATCAAATTCCCGCTATCGGGCCGGACTCGGAAATTTTCCACGAATTTTCGCGTTGGGCGGTTCAGAACCAGTGCGTGATCCATATAGGGTCGGTGCCGCTTCGGCGCGGTGACCGCGTCTTTAACTCGTCTATCGTGCTCACGGCCGACGGCGGAGTTCACGACAATTATCAGAAAATCCATCTCTTCGACGTTGATGTCGATGGGGAGAAGCGGGTTCGGGAGTCGGATACATTCGCGCATGGAAGCGAACCATGCGTCTTCACCGTGAAAGGGTGGACGTTTGGAAGCTCGATTTGTTACGACGTGCGGTTTTCCGAACTTTATCTCCATTACGCGAAGCGCGGAGTGGACGTGATCTTGGTTCCGGCCGCCTTTTTGGTGGCAACCGGGCGCGCTCACTGGGAAATCCTCGTTCGGGCGCGCGCCATCGAATGTCAGGCCTATCTCTTAGCGGCTGCGCAGGGCGGAACCCATATCGGTATTCAAGGAAGCCGGCGGTCGACGTACGGTCATTCGATGATTGTGGATCCGTGGGGAGAAATCGTTGCGTCGTGCCCGGAAAACTTCCAAGATGGAGACCGTATCCTGCGGGCAGTCCTGAAGAGGGAAATGATCGAGCGCGTGCGCGCACAGATCCCGATGAAAAACCACAGGCGCTTGTCACTTTAAACGGAGGAAGCCAGGATGGCCGATTGGAGCTGGAAACTTTTAGGGGTGTTGTTTTCGGTCTTGGTTCTGACCAATGCCGCTGCAGCCATGGAAGAAGACGACGAGGAGTTTTTCTACGCGGTCACGCGAGCCCCGGCTGAATACAGCCTGACACAGTCCTACGACGGAGCTCGAGATGAGCAGCCGCTTGAAATCCAGCCCGTCTTGCCGCAGCCGAGCCGTTTCCCCCAAGGCACGTCACAAACGTTCTACGAGACGGGCGGCGGCGCTCGATACGATTAAATACAGGCGGTTAGGGGTTAGGCGGACGCCTTTCCCCTTGCATTATCTTGTCATTTCCCTTTCATTTCGATAGGTTACTTTGACCGTTTGGGCCGGGTCGGCGCGCCCAGAGACAAAACTGGCTCACAATCGTGGGGATGAATCGTTAACGTTCAAAAAACGACGTCATATCCTCTATTTAGAGCCATCACCACGGGAGTGAGCCAGTTTATATTTGTAATGGAGTTTCAAAGATGAACGGAACGGTTGCGGACGACGTGCAGCGCGAGACGATGGAAGTTGATGTATTGATCGTCGGAGGAGGGGCGGCTGGTCTTTCCGCGGCACTGCATTTACAGAACCTTATCAATGGCCATAACGAGGATATCGCAAATGGTCGGAAGCAAGGGGAGCCCATTCCTGAGCCGATGATCGCCGTGCTGGAAAAGGCGTCGGAGATTGGAGCGCACTCGCTTTCGGGGGCGGTACTGAACCCTATTGCGCTTCAGGAACTTGTTCCGGATTTTCGTGAGGCGGGCTGCCCGATTGAAACGGAAGTCAAACACGACGCCGTTTACTATCTCGGCAAGACTTCGAAGTTCAAACTGCCGATCACGCCGCCTCCATTCAAGAACGAGGGCAACTATCTGATTTCGCTGTCAAAGTTCAACCGTTGGCTGGGCGGGCTTTGCGAGGCGAAAGGCATCAATATCTTCCCTGGCTTTGCGGCGGTTGAGGCTCTATATGAGGGCGACCGCGTCGTCGGCGTTAGAACCGGGGATAAGGGGCTTGATAAACATGGCGGTCACAAGGCGAACTTCGAGCCCGGTCTGCTTCTGAAGGCGAAACTCACGATCTTTGCAGAAGGGACGCGCGGTTCGTTGTTCCGCGAAGTTTCCAAACGGTTGGGGCTCATGGAGGGCCGCAATCCCGACGTCTACGAGTTGGGCGTGAAAGAAATCATCCAGTGCAAGCCTGGTACGATCGAGCCCGGCCATGTGATCCACACTCTCGGTTTCCCGATGACGAAAGGTGTGGGAGGGACGTTCATTTATACTCTTCCGAACGACCAGTTGATCATCGGTCTTGTGGGATACCTTGATACCCCGGACCCGCTTTTTGATCCGCATCGTTTGCTGCAACAGTTAAAAACCCATCCGTTCATCCACGAAATGATTGAGGGCGGAAAGGTTATCGCTTACGGCGGTAAGACGCTGCCGGCGGGTGGATGGTATTCGATGCCGAAGTTGTACCACGACGGCATGATGGTGGTCGGTGACTCGGCAAGCATGGTGGATGTGAAAAAGCTCAAAGGCATCCACCTGGCGATGAAGTCGGGCATGCTGGCGGCGGAAACGGCGTTCGAAGCGATCTTGAAAAACGACTTCTCGGCCGCAACGTTGTCCGCTTACGAGAAGAAGGTGCACGCGAGCTATATCAAAGGCGATCTTTGGAAGAGCCGCAATTTTCACCAAACGCTTTCGAAAGGCATGTTTGCGGCCGCTCCACTTTTGGCGCTCCAGGAGATCACGGGTGGAAGAGGGCTCGTCGATGGGCTGCGAATCTCGCACAAAGATTATGAGACGACGGAGGCGGTTCTCGACGTTTGGGGACCGAGACCGTGGGAGCAGCCTGAGAACCAGTTGCCGAAACCGGATGGGCAATTGTTCTTCGATAAGCTCTCGAGCGTCTATCTGACGGGCACGATGCACGACGAGCACTCGCCGAGCCACCTTTTGGTTGCGAATACGAGCGTGTGCCGAGACGTCTGCTACGAGAAATATCAATCGCCGTGTAATCACTTCTGTCCCGCGGCGGTTTATGAGATGGTCGACGACGCCGAGGTTCCTGGTAAGAAGCGCTTGCAGGTGAACTATACGAACTGCATCCACTGCAAAACCTGCGACATCAAATGCCCGTTCGATAATATTACGTGGACTCCTCCCGAAGGAGGCGGTGGCCCGCAATACAAAGAGGTGTGACCGGAGACCTTTTCCAGTCCGCAGGGCCGGGTAGAAAACTCCTGGTGGCCGAGCTGGGGTTGAATCCCGGGCCGAATGTGGTAATCCTTCCGCCTCGCGAAGAAAGTTGAGGCGGAGGATGGCTCGTTTCCTGGCAATGACATCGAGAGGACTTGTGGACGCGCTCGAGGAAGAGTTGAGAGACCTCGGTCTGGAGTGCGTGAAAAAAGGGCCTGGGGGAGTCTACTTCGACGGTAACTGGGCCGCCTGCTATCGGGCGAACTTACGTTCCCGAATTGCGACCCGGATCGTTCTTCCGATTCTCGATTTTCCGGCCTATAAACCCGCAGACCTCTATCACAACGTCCGTAAGCACGATTTCACGAAGTACATCGATCCCACCGGGAAAATCGCGGTGGAAGCGAGCGTGCGGGCATCGGGCGCTTTTCGCGATCAGCGCTTTGTCGCCATGAAAATCAAAGACGCGATCGTTGACCAGTTCCGTGAGAAATTCGATGTGCGTCCCGACGTCGATACCGAGAATCCGGATTTGCGTATCGTCGTCCGTGCCGTCAAAAACCAGTTTTCATTGAGCGTTGATACGAGCGGGGAGGCGCTTTTTAAGCGCGGTTATCGGGTCGGGCATACGGATGCGCATCTCAAGGAGCACGTCGCGGCAGGAGTTTTAAAATTGGCCGGTTGGAATGGCGATGTTTCTGTCGTGGACCCGATGTGCGGCTCGGGTACGATTCTGATCGAGGCGGCGCTGATGGCTTTGAAAATCGCGCCCGGATCTCTCCGCAAGAGCTTCGGGTTCCAGAAGCTTAAGTCCTACAATAAAGAAGCCTTTGAGAAAGAGGCGAAGGCGGCGCTGAGCGAGGAGAAGGACGGTCTGCCGTTTAAGTTTTATGGCTTTGACGTCGACCGGAAGGCTCTGGCGGCCGCTAAGAAAAACGCCGAAGCGGCAGGGGTGGCCGAGTACATCGAATTCGTGCGTCATCCGATGGAAACGCTCAAAGCGCCGGTTGAAAACGGAATTCTGGTCGTCGATCCGCCGTATGGTGAGCGCATGGGCGAAGTGAACGAATTAGTCGAAACTTATCGGAACCTTGCTCACACGATGAAGACCGGCTTCAAGGGGTGGGATTGCTACGTCCTCTCAGGAAACCCGGAACTTTCGGCGGCGATGAAACTCAAGGCCGAACGGAAGTTCCCGGTTCACAACGGTCCGATCGAATGCCGCTTGTTGAAGTATAAAATGTTTTAAAACGGTTTGACGACCGCAAGCCAAGCCGCCGCGCCGGCGAGAATCAAAACGACGAACCACAGAAGCATGGCGGCTTGAGCTTTCCGGTAGATTACGGCCGGCGCGATACCCAGCAATAACCAGATAACGAGTTTCGCCAATGCCCAACCGGGAATGTTCGAAGTGAATCCTAGGCGGGCTAAGAGCCCGAAGCCGGCTACGAAGGCGACGAAGAGACCGACTCCGTGAACGATCATAACGAACCGCCGGTAAGGATACGTACGGGAGCCGCCATTCATAATGTGCAGCGTGAGCCCGCCGAGGGCGAGGAGCAAGCCGAAGACGGCGACAAGGTGGAGAACTTTGTAAAGTTCGTACGACATAATTCCTCCCGGCGTAAATGTTAGCCCCTGTTTCGCATCTCTTGCTGTGGAGAGCAAGCGTGACTTTTGGAAATTACTTGTCAATAATCGGGGTTATGACGCTGCAACAACAGGTACCCAAAAATGTTCTCCGGGCGCATAAAGAGGCCGTCTCGGCGCGGTTCCGGGCTCATGCTCCTTATTCGAAGTTTCAAGTGGGAGCGGCTGTTGTGACGCCTAAGGGGGGCATTATTTCCGGTTGCAATGTCGAAAACGCCAGCTATGGGGCCACAGTCTGCGCCGAGCGGGTCGCGATTTGGAAGGCGCTCTCCCAAGGGGAGAAGGAGTTTTCAGACGTCGTCGTCGTGACGGATTCGGATCGTCCGGCGTTTCCTTGCGCGCTCTGTCTGCAGGTGATGGCGGAGTTCTGTTTGCCAGAGACGCGAGTATGGATCGCGAACACGAAGGAAATCCTCAGCAATCACCGCTTCCAAGAGCTCTTGCCGCACCCTTTCGGTCCCCGGCAGCTGAATGAAGCCTCGCAATGAGGCCTCACTCTGATTCGTTTTGATTGTTTTCCCCGATTCCCAGTTTCTTTAGGACTAAGCTTAGCGACTTTCTCATCTCGCTCAGATGGGTCATCGCCGCTTTCATCTTGATGTGCTGTTGGAGCGGTAAGAGCGGGTGACCTCCGTACTGCCCTGGTTTCGTGATGCTTTTTCCGACGGCGGAAAGAGCGGAGATTTGAACGTTGTCGCAGATTTCGATGTGGCCCGTTACAACGGATCCTCCGCCCGCGACGAAGTTCGCTCCGATCCGGCTCGAACCCGCCATGAGGAAGCCAGCAGTGAGAAGGGTGTTATGGCCCACTTCACAGTTGTGAGCGATGTGGATCTGGTTATCGAACTTGGCGCCCGCACGGATCCGGGTTTCCTTGAACGTGGAGCGGTCGATTGTGACCCCGGCTCCAAGGTGGACGTCATCCTCAAGGACGACGCGGCCTTGGTGAGGGATCCGGTAATGGTTGAATTTCTCGTCGTGGGCGTAGCCGAAGCCTTCCTTGCCGATGGTAGAGTGAGGGTGGATTTCGCAACGTTTTCCGATAACGGTCGAGTGCCCGATATAGACAAGCGGGTGAATGACGGTGCCCTCGTCGATCGAACAGTCGTCCTCAATCACGGTGTTGGCTCCGATAAAGACGTCTTTCCCGATGCGCGTGCCAGCGCCAATGACGGCGTAGGGGCCAATTCGAACCCCGGGCGCAAGTTCGACGCCTTCGCCAATGAGCGCGGTGGGGTGGACGCCATGAAGGGCCCGATTCGTATAGGGGGTCCGGAGGAAATATTCGTTAATGACCGTCGCCATCGCCAGTTCGACCTGAAGGCAAACCAGGATAGTTTTTTCGCCGCGATGGGTCTCGGCCTGTTCTCGATCTTTTTTATTGACGACCAAAAGCGAGGCGTCTGATTTGAGACCTTGCGCGAGAGCTTTAAGGGTTCCTAGGAAAACCATGGTCCCCGGCCGCGCCGCTTCGGGAGCTGAAACGCCGGTGACCGTGCAGGTTTCGTCGCCGATTATTTCGGTAAAGAAATTGGGGAAACGTCTAATGAGATCGGCCGCTGTGATCGGATTTTGTGATATAACCACGGGGTCTCTCGCTCCTTGTCGAATGGATGGGCGTTGACGCTAACAATGGGTCCAATGCCCAACAATAGTTTATGCAGTGCACTTACTTCCTACGGTATGGACTTATGGCTTGTTTTCTATTCCTGAGTGTCTTACCGTGGGAACCACAAAAAAATCTTTAGGCTAACGGAGAGGGGATGGCTAAGAAAGCGAAGTCGGCTCCGAAGTCGTCAAAAACGGCACAAAAGGCAGGCAGTAAGGCTAAAAAAACCGAAACTAAAAAAAAGACGAAGGCGAGCGCCGAAAAATCCGCTAAGAAGGCGACCGCTTCGTCTTCGGCAAAGAAGGCTACGAAAACAGCTGCAAAGAAAACGAGCAAAGTTACCGAGAGAGCCAAAAAAGCCGTAGCACCTGCAAAAACGCCGTCTAAGGCTGGAAAAGGGAAGGCGACTGCTGTCAAACAGGTTGCCGCAGCCCCTAAAAAAGAGGAGACGAAAAAGAAGAAGTCGGCTGCTCGGCCTGCTCCTAAACCGACGGCACCGAAGCCCGCTCTTTTGGACGAAGAGGACGGCGGATTCGAGGAGTTCGAAGAAGAGGCTTTTGCAGAGAGCGTCGAAGACGAGGTAGAACTCGAGGGAGCTTTGGAATCCGACGCCGACGAAGAAGAGGAAGCCGAAGCCGAGCCTGAACCCGAACCCCAACCGGAAGAAGACGAAAAGCCGCCGGTCCGGCTGACTGTTGAGAAACGGACGCGTCGCCGGGACGAGGTAAGAATCGACCGGTCGGGTAATCTCGAGGAGCAATGGCGGGCTCTTTATGAGAAAGCCAAGGGCATCAAGCCGGTCCCTTACAATATGTCGGATACTTATGAGCCCCGGACGCCTCTCATGCACAAGGTCTTGGGCTGGGGGTATGTCCTAAATAACCAAAATGACCGGTTGGAGGTCCTTTTTAAGGACGGTATTAAGATTTTGATCTCAAATTATAAGAGAAGTTAACAGACCCAGGCGGGCTATGCTCGGAGAGATCGAGAGATTTTCATAGACGTTGGGGCGAATCTCATTTATCCCTTTAAGCCTATGGCGAAAGATGATCTGGCGCAGCTAGAAGGAAAAATTGTCGATGCCGGTGCAGGCGGGCTTTATAAAGTCAAACTCGACAACGATGTCGAGATCGTGGCCCGTTTGTGCGGGAAAATGCGTCGTTTTAATATCCGCGTGGTAGTCGGCGACCGGGTGACGGTCGGTGTTTCTCCCTATGACCCCACAAACGGTCTCATCCTTTATCGCCACAAGTAACTTTGCTCGAGACGGGAAGGTGGGCTTGGGAACCATAGCGGCCTTATCCCGCTCAGTCGCTTCATCACTTCAAATTGTGACGATTCTTGGGGGCAGTGTTGCGGCTGCTCCTTTTGGTAACCCCAATCTGTGAGAGGCTATGGAAACGAATTTCCAGACGTATTTTGCTTCGTTTTGCCCTGAGATTCCGTTCCGCTCGGCGCAAGCCGTTTTGGAAATGGCCGCCGACGGCGCAACAGTCCCGTTCATGGCTCGGTACCGGAAAGAAAAGACCGGCGGCTTGGACGAGGTTCAGATTCGTCGCGTTTTGGACCTTCATGAGACATGGACCGAACTGAACAAGCGCCGTGAGTTCATTCTCAAGGAGATCGAATCCCAGGGTAACCTCACCGAAGATCTGAAGGTGCGCATCTTGAAGTCGATGGATCTCGGAGAACTCGAAGAGATTTATCGTCCTTACAAGAAAAAGAAAAAGACGAAGGCAACGATCGCTCGCGAAGCCGGTCTCGAACCTCTTGCGGACTGGATCTGGAAGCTGGGGCATGGCGAGTTAAAGGACGAGACGACACTCGAGGTGAAGGCGAAAGACTTCTTGGCGCCAGCTGCGGGTTTCGTCACCTACGAGCATGCGCTTAAAGGGGCGCAGGATATTATTGTCGAACGCATTTTCAACAATCCGGAATTGCGCGATATCGTGCGCAAGAACTTCTTTGAACATGGTCGCGTGGTCTCCAAGAAGACGAAAAACTTCAAGGCTCATTCGAAATACGAGATGTACGCGGACTTCTCCGAGCCTGTGAAAAGTCTCATGGAGCCCAAGGCTTCGCACCGCTATTTGGCTATGCGCCGGGGCTGGAATGAAGAAGAGCTCACGGTTTCGATCCAAGGTGACGATGAATTCCTACTCAAGAAGTTCGAAGAGTTCGCGTGCACCGAGCTCAACTCGCATGCTGCTCCTTTCTTGAAGAACTGCGCGAAGATCGCGCTTACGGTTCATGTCTATCCTTCGATTTCGAACGAAGTGCACCGCGCGTTGAAAGAAAAGGCGGACGAGCACGCGATTGCCGTCTTTGCCGAGAATGTGCGTAAGGTGCTTTTGGCGAGCCCGTTCGGTCCGAAGTGTGTCTTGGGTGTCGACCCCGGGTTGCGGACGGGTTGCAAACTCGCGCTGGTCGATAAGCAAGGCAACTACATTTCGCACACCGTATTGCATATCCTGGGCGAGGGCGCCGAAGAGCGCGCGAAGCAGCTCTTCGGTGAGGTGTTGAAACAGATCAAGATTGAGTGCATCGCCGTCGGAAACGGTACGGGCGGGCGCGAAGCGGAAGCTTTCATCCGCAAAGTTTTGAAAGAGGTCGGCGCGCAAATCCCGGTTATTTTGGTGAACGAAGCGGGAGCGAGCGTGTACTCGGCGAGCGAAGTCGCCCGCGAAGAATTCCCGGATTTGGATGTGACGGTGAGAGGCGCGATTTCGATTGCCCGCCGTCTGCAGGACCCGCTCGCCGAGCTGGTCAAAATCGATCCGAAGAGTATCGGTGTCGGACAGTACCAACACGATGTTTCGCAAAGCTTGCTCAAGAAGTCGCTTGAACAAGTGGTTGAGTCTTGCGTGAACGGCGTCGGTGTCGACTTGAACACAGCGTCCGCGTCGCTGCTTTCCTATGTCTCCGGCATTGGTCCGGCGTTGGCGAAAAACATCGTTGAATACCGGAAAACGAACGGTCTTTTTACGGACCGTAGCGAGTTGATGAAGGTGCCGCGCTTTACGTCGAAGGTTTTCGAGCAATGCGCGGGCTTCTTGCGCATCATGAACGGCAAACAGATTTTGGATTCGACAGGAATCCATCCGGAACGCTACCCGGCTGTTCGTGACATGGCTCAAGAACTCGGCGTGTCGGTCAGCCACCTGATCGGTGAGGGTGCGAAACGCATTCTCGAACTGCGCACGAAGTGGGCCGAAATCATCGGTGCTTACACCTTTGAGGATATCGTGAAGGAGCTTGAAAAACCGGGACGCGACCCGCGAGATCCGTTCAAAGTGTTCTCTTTCCGTGACGATATTTTTGAAGTGAAAGACCTCAAAGAAGGCATGATTTGCCCCGGTATCGTCACGAACGTGACGAACTTTGGCGCGTTTGTGGACATCGGCGTGCACCAAGACGGTCTCGTGCACATCTCGGAACTCTCTCATAAGTTTGTCGACGATCCCCGCAAGGTCGTGAGCCCGGGCGATCAAGTGATGGTGAGAGTGCTGGGCGTCGATCTTGATAAGAACCAGATTTCGCTCTCGATGATCTTGGAGCCGCAAAAACAAACTCGCGCGGCCCGTGAAGCGGCGGCGGAAGACGGCAAACGTCAACAGCCGCGGGCGGGCGGCGAAAAGCAGGCGCGTGGGAACAGCTCGGAGCGTCGTCCTGCGGGTGGCGACGCGAAAGATCGCGCTCACGGGCGTCCGCAGCGTGCGGGAGGAGAGCGTGGAGGGCCGGCGAGGAAGCCAGCCACGCCGTTTAACAACCCGTTTGCAGCTTTGCTGGGTCAGCAATTGATGGGCGCAAACAGCAACACGAAAAACGAGAGGAAGTGATGGCGAAATTGAAAGCTTGCCTAATTGCAGGTGTTCTTCTTTTAGGCTCGGTCGCGTTCGCGGTGGAGCCGGAGGAGGCTGGCGAACTGGCGCCGGAGGCAAGCTTTCCCGTCAAAGACCGGGATCCGAGCAATCCGTTTGGAAAAGTGAAAACGCCGAGTCGCGGGACTGTTAAAGTCATCGGTGGTTATTCCGCAGGTTGTATCGCCGGCGCGGAAAAAATGTCGATCAGTGGTCCGGGATGGGAAATCGTGCGTGTCAGCCGCAACCGCATGTACGGCCATCCGATTTTGCTCGGTTTGTTGAAGCGTGCGGGGGCGACCGTGGCCCCGGGGGCTTCGCCGATGATCGTGGGCGACATGTCCCAACCGCGCGGAGGCCCGATGACGAGCGGGCACACGAGCCACCAAACCGGGCTCGACGTCGATATTTGGTTTCAAACACTTCCGAGCGGTACGCAGATGACGGACGAGCTTCGCGAAACCCTTCCGCTCGTGAGTGTTTTGGGGCCGGATTTCAAATCGGTTGATCCGAAGAAATGGAACAAGGAGTACGAGCGGCTTCTTCTTTGGTTCGCGCAACAACCCGAAGTCGAACGGATCTTTGTCAATGCGGCGATCAAGAAAATGCTGTGTGCCGCTTATCCTGGTGACATTCGTTTGAAGAAGTTGCGGCCATGGTATGCCCATGATGAGCATTTCCACGTCCGTTTGGCTTGTCCGGCGGGGCAAAAGGACTGTGTTCCGCAAAAGCCGGTCGATGACATCGAATGCGAGGACGAGCATTTCGCGTATTGGTTTTCTGACGAAGTGATCGATGCTCTCAAGAACCCGCCTCCGCCGCGTCCTGCGCAAACGGTGTATCTTCCGGCCGCCTGCCGGGATGTCGTTAAAGCTCCTTAACTGAAACCTCGGCGGGGTTCTCCGACATTGTTATTTCGTGGAGTTGGCCAGCTCGATCAGGCGATCGGCGATTTCCACGAAGCCGGCGCCGCCTTCGCGACTTGCGACGTAGGCCGGGCGGTGATTCAAGCGCGAAAGAAAATTCCTGATATTGGCGACCGCGAAGGAGTTCTCGAAATACGCGAACATCGGTTCGTCGTTCGGCGAATCGCCGCTGAATGCGAAGCGCTCTTTGGCGTGATCGAGATCAAGCCCGAACTCGTTTTGGACGTAAATCTTGCAAGTTGAGAGTTTATCGTACCGGCCAAACCAGCCGTTCACATGAATCGAACTCACTTTCGCTTGAGCACCGTGCTTTTTGAAAATGGTGACGATTTTGTCGATTTCTTCTTCACTTAAAGGACCTACGTCTTCCGCAAAGTCGATAGCGAGATCCATCACGCGCGCAAATTGGTCGCTGGCGACGGCCGCTCGCGGGACATCATTCAAAATTTCCGAGCGGATTCGCTCGAGCTTCTTGTGGTTTTCGGCGCGCGTCGCTTCGTCGACGACATAATGACGGATCATGCGCCGGTCGTGGTATCGGAAATAAAAGCCTCCATTTTCCCCAACGACGCCGTGGACGGGCCAAAAGCGCGCGATCATTTCACACCAGCCGGCGGGTCGGCCGGTGACGGGAATCACATGAATTCCGTTTTTGTGTAGACGCCAAAGCGCCTCGTAAGCGTGAGGCATTAAGCGCCCGTGATCCGTCAGAGTATCGTCGATATCCGTGAACAAAACTTGGATCGAAGAAGATTGAAAGGCTTCAAGTGGTTGCATTCACTCATCATTGAGGCAGGTTCTCGTAAACGTCAAATATGGTGCGTCAGAAATTTCCTCTTGCATCGGTTTCGATATCATCTCATTTTAAATTTGCGATTTGAAAAATCGTGCAGTTTGTCAATCGTGGCGACAATGCCGGTGATTAGCATTGATGACCCGACAGGGCGAACTCTTCTGTTGGGGCGGAACTGAACAGGAAAAACGGAACTCATAAGAATGGCGAAAAAAGAGGCGACGGGAAAAAAACTGGTGGTTGTTGAGTCGCCCACCAAAGCGAAAACCATCCGCAAGTTTCTCGGCAAAGAGTACGTCGTGGAATCGTGCATGGGGCACGTGCGCGACTTGCCCCAATCGGCCAAAGACATTCCGGAAAAATACAAGAAGATGCCGTGGGCAACGCTTGGTGTCGATGTCGACCACGATTTCGAGCCCATTTACACGGTTCCGAAGGATAAACAAAAAGTTATCAAACAACTGAAAGAACGCCTCGAAGAAGCCGATGAGCTGATTCTCGCGACAGACGAAGACCGCGAGGGGGAAAGCATCAGCTGGCACTTGGTTGAGACGTTGAAACCAAAAGTGCCGTATCGCCGCATGGTCTTTAACGAGATCACGAAAGAGGCGATTCTCAATGCGTTGAAAGAGCAGCGGCCTATTGACACCAACTTGGTTCGGGCTCAAGAAGCCCGCCGTATCCTGGACCGCCTCGTCGGTTATACGATTTCTCCGCTTTTGTGGAAGAAGGTCGCCTACGGTCTTTCCGCGGGGCGCGTGCAGTCGGTGGCGGTCCGCCTGATTGTTGAACGCGAGCATGACCGTCTGCGTTTCCGTAAGTCGGTTTATTGGGGCGTTGAAGCTGAGAACGAAAAAGACGCGCTGAAATTTACGTCGAAACTCTTGTCGTACAAAGGTCAACGCGTCGCGACCGGAAAAGATTTCGATTCCACCACCGGGCAGCTTCTTAAAGACCGCGAAGGCGAGATCATCCATCTCGACGGTCAAACGGCGGAAAGGATTATCAACGAAATCCGTCAAACGCCTTGGAAAGTCGTTGAGGCGGAAGAGAAGCCCGTTTCGCGCAAGCCTCCGACTCCGTTCATTACGTCGACCTTGCAGCAGGAAGCGAACCGTAAGCTCGGGCTTTCAGCTCGCGAAACAATGCAAATCGCGCAAAGCCTCTACGAGCAAGGTTACATAACTTATATGAGGACGGACTCGACCTTCCTCTCTCAGCAGGCTTTGACGGCGGCCCGCAAGCGGATCTTGGAACTTTACGGGAAGGACTATCTCCCTGAAGAGCCACGTACCTACGAAGGCAAGAAAGTTAAAGGCGCGCAAGAGGCGCACGAGGCGATTCGGCCGGCTGGAACGGAATTTCTCACGCCTGAGGAAACCGGGCTCACGGGTATGCAGCTCAAATTGTACGAGCTGATTTGGAAGCGTACGATGGCGAGCCAGATGGTCAATAGCCGCCAGAAGCAAGTGTCGGTCCGCTTCGAGGCGGGGCCGGCCGTGTTCGCCGCGAGCGGCATGACGATCGAGTTCCCCGGGTTCTTGCGTGCATATGTCGAGGGACATGACGACGAAGCGAGCGCTCTTGAGGAAAAAGAAGTTCGCCTGCCGGCGCTCAAAGTCGGTGACAACGTAGTGTGCAAGAATCTCAATGCGGTCGAGCACGAAACGAAGCCCCCTGCCCGTTACACGGAAGCGAGCCTTGTGCAAACGATGGAGAAGGAGGGAATAGGGCGCCCATCGACGTATGCCTCGATCATTGGAACGATTATCGACCGCGGCTACGTGAGAAAAGTCGGCAACGCTTTGGTTCCGACCTTTACAGCGATGGTCGTGGCGAAGCTGTTGATGCAGCATCTTCCGCAGTACGTTGATATCGGTTTTACGAGCGAAATGGAAAAGTCGCTCGACGACATCGCGGGTGGCGATCTCGATTACCTCAATTACTTGAAGTCGATTTATTTCGGTGAACAGGGCCTTAAGGAGCAGGTTGAGCGCGAGGAAAAGAGAATCGATCCGGAACAGGCTCGTTCGATCCAGCTCGAAGGTCTCGAAAACCTGAGTTTCCGTGTCGGCCGTTACGGCGCTTATGTCTGCCGCCCGAATGGGGACGGGGAAGTTTGCGCGAGCATTCCCGAAACGCAGGCGCCTGCGGATATCACGGCGGATATCGCGAACAAGCTGATCGATCAGAAACTGAACGGTTCGGACGCACTTGGGAAACATCCGAAAACCGGCGAACCGATCTACGTTTTGACGGGCCGTTACGGGCCCTACGTACAACTGGGAGACGCGACTGACGAGAACGCGAAACCGAAACGTGTCTCACTTCCTGCGGGAATGGAACCCGAGAGCGTTTCACTTGAACAGGCGATTCAGCTTCTTGAATTGCCGAAGACGCTCGGAGTGCACCCTGAAACCGGCAAAGAGATCAAAGCGGGTCTGGGCCGCTTCGGGCCGTACGTTGTTCACGAAGGAGATTTCCGTTCGATTCCGAAAACGGACAGCCTGTTTACGATCACGCTCGAACGGGCGCTCGAAATTCTGAGCAAGCCGAAAGTCGGTCGCGGGCGCGCGGCACCGCTGAAGGAACTTGGTAAGCGAGAGGGTTCCGACGAGGTGGTGGCCGTCTACAGCGGCCGGTACGGGCCTTATATCAAAGCGGGTAAAACCAATGTTTCACTGCCGGAAGGGATGAAGCCCGAAGACGTGACGCTCGAAGTGGCTCTCAAGCTCATCGAGGAAAGAGAGGCGTCGAGTTCGTCCGGCAAGAAATCTCGCAAAACCGCAAAAGCGGAAGCCGCAGGGGCTGCGCAAGAGACCAAGGCGGCCAAGAAAGAAGCGAAACCTTCGAAGAAAAAGGCGAAAGCGGATTCGGCTTCGGTGGCGGCTACTGTGGCGAAAAAGGTTATTGTTAAAAAGGCGGCTGAGCGTAAGGCATAATAACTGGCTCACAATCTTGGGGATGAGCCATTAACGTTCAAAATAAGACGCCATATCAGCTATTTGGAGCCATCAGCACGGATGTGAGCTAGTTTATAAGGCGTAGTGGAAAAATTTAAATAATATCAATAGCTTACTGCGTCTGCTAGAGAGTCAGATGGACGGCTAGCCTATTTTCTCAGCTTCCGGTAAAATGCGCGCGTTTTTCACGCGAGGTCAGTGCGATTCTGCTGCTTAAGAAGCTGATCCCAGGTCGAGAAAAAGAAGTTGGTCGCGGAGTTTTTCTTCCGCCTCCACCACCTTTGGGCCAGTTGGAACTTCCGATTGAAAGGGAAGTGGCTCCGGACCGGAATGCCCATAAAGGGGGCCGGAGTTTTTATTTTTTCGATTTCGACGACAACATCGCCTTTCTGTCGACACCGATTTACATCTTCCACCGAGAAACCGGTGAGGAATTGAAGCTCACCAGCACGGAATTCGCGCGCGTGCACCGGTCGATCGGAAAAGAAGGGCCATATGCGGATTATTTCATCGATTTTTCAGAGCCCAACGGTTCGTTCCGTAACTTCCGCGACCGAGATCTGAGCTGGCTTGAGCGTTTCGCGGGAAGAAAGCAGTTCTTTATCGAGGATTTGGCGACGGCTTTGGGATTGCCCGACGTGCAGTGGAAGGGGCCGTCATGGTCGTGTTTCTTTCATGCCACGCTCAACCGGCGGCCGCTTTCGATGATTACGGCGCGAGGTCATCATCCCAACACGATCCGGGAGGGTTTCCGGCTGTTGGTGAAAAAGCGCTTCCTCCCACATGAGCCGAATTACCTCAGCATTTATCCGGTCATGAATGCCGAAGTTCGAAAGGATCTCGGCGACCATCGTTTCGAACTTTCAGTCGCCGAGTTGAAGCGGAAAGCGATTCGCGCTTCCGTCGAAAAAGCCATTCAAGTTTACGGCTACAGTCCTTATCACCGATTCGGCATGTCCGACGACGATCCTCACAATATCGAGCTGATCGTTCAAGAACTGACGGCGCTCAAAAACAAGTACCCGGAAATGTCGTTCTTCGTTATCGAGACCCAGGCGGGACGCTTCGTGAAGTGGGAGGTGTATCAGGACCGCACCGAGGCGACGCTTTGTGCCCGTGGTCACGACTTAGGGGCGTTCGAGCAACTCAACCTTTTTGAAGCGAATCATGGCTGATTCGCAGATCTTCGTGCTGGACTAGGGTCAAATTTTTGCGGACAGAGCGATGCGGCAGGACCTACGGATGAAAAACTTGGTCATCCGTTCTGATATCTCTGTGTTATCCTTCTTGTAGGCTTCGTACTCGGTCGTTTCGTCGTTTCGGATGAGACTTCGAAAAGCGAGGCGGAAGAAACGTCCCCCAAAAATTGAAAGGCGAATCAAACATGGTTCAAGCTGCAGAGAAGCCGGAAAGCCGGCTGAGCTTCAAATCGCTCTCCAAAACTGTTTCCGGAATCGCGTTTTCGATCGTGCTTTTCAGCGGGCTGCCGAATACGGCGGACGCTGCGACGTCTCGTCCGGTATTGAATTGTCAGACTCTCGATAAGATCGAGCGTCTTTTCCTGAGTCAGCACATTCTATACAAGGATTTCACTCCGGAACTCGAAGCGCGGACGATTAATCAGTACATCAAGCAGTTGGATCCCGCGAAGCTCTATCTCTACGCGAGCGATGTGGAGGAAATTAAAAAGGATATGAAGGGGATTTTCGACCGCCTGAAGGCCAAGAATCCCGATTGCTCGTCGCTCGACAAAGTTCAGGCTCTCTATATCAAGCGCGTCCGTGAACGGGCGGATTTTGCGAAGAAAACTTTGGGGGCGAAAAGCTTCAAGTTTAACAACAAGGTGGAGCTGGTTCTCGTTCCTCAAGCGCGGCAGTATCCGAAGTCGAAGGCTGAAGCGGACGCGTTCCATCTGAAATATCTCCAGTTCCAGGTTTCAAACTATCTGGCAACGGGTGTGAGCCTCGAGGAGGCGAGAGAGCAGGTGATTCGGAGCTACGAACGCGTTGTGAAGAGAATCTCGGAAACGAGCAAGGAAGACATTCTCGCCTCGTACCTCGATTCCTTCGGGCGCGCGCTGGATCCTCACTCGAGCTACTTTTCGCGCGAAACGCTCGAAGACTTCGATATCCAAATGAGCTTGTCACTCGAGGGGATCGGCGCCACGCTGAGTTCCCAAGACGGCTTCACGACGATCGAAGCCTTGATCGACGGCGGTTCCGCGAAAGCGTCGGGCCTGCTTCAACCGCAAGACAAGATCACGGCCGTCGGGCAATTCGACGAGAAAGGCAACCCGCTGCCGCTTGAGAACGTCGTCGAGATGGAGTTGCGTGACGTCGTTCGAAAGATCCGCGGTCCTAAAGGCACGAAGGTGCGCTTACAGATCTTACGCAAGAAACCCGATGGGTCGGCCGAGAGATTCCTGGTGGATCTCGTCCGCGACAAGATCAAGCTGGAAGATGAGGCGGCTTCGCTGAGTTACATTGAACGGGAGTTCAACGGCGAGAAGAGGAAAATCGCCGTCATCAATCTTCCCTCGTTCTACGCCGATTCGAAACGCGGCGGCCGGTCGAGCGCCGGTGACATGAAAAATCTCGTGAAGAAAGCGAGAGCTGAAAAAGCGGACGCGATGGTTTTGGATCTTTCGCAGAACGGAGGCGGCTCGTTGGAAGACGCCGTTAAAATCGCCGGCCTCTTCATCAAATCCGGCGCGGTCGTGAAACAGTCCGGCCGCGACAATGTTGAGCGGGAAATCGCTCTTGAGGACCGCGATACGGCCGTCGACTGGCCGGGACCTCTCGTGATCCTCACTAGCCGGATTTCCGCAAGCGCTTCGGAGATCGTTGCGGGGACGTTGAAAGATTACCAGCGTGCGATCATCGTTGGCGGCGACCATACGTTCGGTAAAGGGAGCGTGCAGTCGGTCATGCCGCTGCCGCTCGGCCTCGGCGCCGTGAAAGTGACGGTGGGAATGTTCTTCACGCCGGGAGGTTATTCGACCCAGCACAAAGGAGTTGAGGCGGATATCCCGTTGCCGGGGCCTTATTCCACGGACGAAGTCGGCGAGAAAAGTCTCGATTACTCGCTCCCTCCGGCGCAGATTCCGCCGTTCCTTTCGCCCGAAGCTTATGTCACTTCGGGACCGGACGCCTGGAAGAAGATCGAACCTGCGGTGATCACGTTGTTAAAGAACCGGTCGGCCGTGAGAGTCGCGAAGAACGAAGAGTTCCAGAAGATTCTGGAAGAGCAGAAAAAAGCAAAAGAGAAAGGCAAGGTCGTCAAGCTCGCGGATTCGATAAAAGAAACCGAGAAGAAAAAGGGCGAAAACGACAAGAAGAGAAAGGATCTCACCAAAGAAGAAAAGATTGCCGAGTACCTCAAGCGGCCTGAAATCCAGGAAGCGGCCAATGTCGCGGCCGACCTGGCGGCTCTTCAGAGGGGTATTACTTTGACTGACGCCACTGACGCGAAACCGAACGCGGACGAAGTGGTCAGCAAGAAGACACAATGATTTCCCGTGCGCCGCGCGCCAAGCGGCGCGGGCGCGTCTTTCCTGTCCTAGTTCCACCTGCGTAATTTGACAAACAAAGGGGGCGTCGAGTACCCCTTTTGTATTGGTTTTTACTCATCTTTTTAAGGGCCGTGTCATGAGCAAAACGACCAAGAAAGCCTCTAAATCGACTCCGAAGGTTCTTCCTTTGAAGAAGAAGGTTGCGGCTGCCCGCACATCCGGCGGGAAGAAAAGCAAGGCGCCCACGATTCTCACGAGGGCGACTTTGCCGCGCGAACTGCAACTGCACATCTTCGACCTCATGATCAAGGCCCGCGTGCTCGAAGAGCGCTTGATCAAGGTTTATAAAGCGGGGGACGCCTATTTCTGGATCGGCGGCGCCGGAGAAGAGGCGTTCGGCGTCCCGTTGGGACTTTTGGTCCACAAAGGGCAGGGACCGGAATACGATTACTTGCACCTGCACTACCGGTCGACACCGACGCTCATCGCGCTCGGTATGCCCATGATCGATTCGCTCCGTTTGATGATGAACCGCGCGACGGATCCATGCACGGGGGGCCGGAACTTCTGTAACCACTATTGCTTCCCGCAATGGAATGTCGTTCCTGTGACGTCGCCGATTGAAGTGCAGTACGGAATGGCGATTGGAACGGCCATCGCGCAAAAGAGAATGAAATCCAAAGGGATCACGATTGTGAGCGGGGGCGACGCCGGAACGGCTGAGGGTGATTTCGCCATCTGCTTGATTTGGTCGCCCCGCCCGGGCAATGAGC
>CALBDW010000023.1 GCA_937927435.1 uncultured Bdellovibrionales bacterium | reverse complement strand
TGGTGGTCGCTGCAGGACTCGAACCTGCGACCTCTTCCATGTCAAGGAAACGCGCTACCAACTGCGCCAAGCGACCAACTGAAAAGAATTAATATGAGGAAAGGCCTTTCTATCAGTCCTCACCGTGCGTGGCAACGATCTTTTGAAGCCTTCTTTATAACGTGACGCAAAATTAAGCAGATGAAAGCTTGCCGTACGACAAGTCCTCCGCAAGGCGGTCCTAAAAGCTTAATACAACTCTACCAGATCGTTTTCGCGGAAGCCGGAGCCGGAGTGGACGATTGCGATGGCGCCGTCTTTTCCGAAGTAGCTGATGACCTCAATGGTACCTTTTAAGCGGCCCGGAACACGGCCGATAAAAGCACCGGTTTCGGGATCATAAACATCTTCGCCTTCGTCGGTAACTTTCAGAATATCGCCGATTTGGAGACCAGAAAGACGGCCGGCATTGAGGTAAATACGGTCGCCTTTAACGAGCGCGACTCGGCCTTCCCATGAGAGTTTTTGAACATTCTGAACGAGTTGAGGCAGGGTGCTTTGGAACGCTTTCACCACGGCAGCCTCAATCAGCTGCGGGTCTTCTTCGATGTAGCGGTCGTTCAGAGAACGCTCGGCCACTCGCGTGATGCGATCTTCGATTTGGGCTGAACGGGTTTCATCCATGATGATCCGTCCGTTCTTGGCGTTGATAACGCGCACTTGGACGGTGGCGTCCATACGGGCATACACTCGACGGACAAGCCCGATTTCATCGCCGATCCGTTTGGCTTTGACTTTGACGATCCGTCCCTCGATGAGCGCCGTCAGTCCCATGCTGCTCGCGATTTTCGCCATGGATTCAAGATCATATTCGCCGTTTTTGAAGTAGGTGCTGACGTCTTTCGGAAAATCCGTCGTTGCGACGATAACGAAATCATCCGTTTTGCGAAGCGCGCGGATGAAAGCTTCGCGTGCGATAGCGGCTGTTTTGTCCGAATGCGCCGAATCCACGGAGAAAAAGGGAAGGACCATGACCCTTTTCCGCAAGCCTTGATCGATCCCCTCGCGGGCTTGAAAAGGAACATCCCGAACTTCCGGTAGCGGTCTTGGGGAAACGGACCTCGACCCGCTTAAAAGTGAACAGGAAGTCAGGAACACAAGCGCCGTAAGGCCCGAAACGAAAGGAAAAACGAAGGAGTTTTTTCGGCTCATACGGTTTCAGGTTACCCTGCGTCTCAAAGCGTAACAATTGGACCTACGACCAGCATCACGTCGGTCGGCACGCGAGAGCGTCAGGATATCGTCTCATTCTGGAACAGACCTGGATGAAATTATTTTTGTTTATATCCGCTGGACGAAAGTTAAAGTTTGAGACGTTTCCGGCCGAAGAAGTACAAACAAAACTTTTGTATCCGAGTGGTGTCAGTTCTACGATAAGCGACGTCTCCCGTTGGGCAATTCCTTTTGGAGGTCCATCGCGATGAAAATGAAGTTCCAATCCATCAATCGCGTCTTCCACATGGGAGCCTTTCTGGTGGTTATCGCGTTGGGAGTTTCGCAAGGAAAAGCCGCGGGAGCGGAAAAAGCTGAAAACAAAACATCCTCTCAACTGCACAAGGTGCAGAATCCGCAAAGCTCCAAGCCCGGCTCCAAATGGGTTTTTACTTTCGAGCAGTTCTCAGCACTCAGTGAGGAACAACGGATCGATTATTTGGAAGGCGTGCGGGAAATTTTGGAAGAATTTGAGCGCTCGATCGTCTCTTCAAAAACTTCAGCGGGCGGCGAAGTACCCCCCCCCCGCATTTATTCCCAACTTGATGCGCTTTATGAGTTGTTCGGCCGTACGCCGGCCCAAGCTGCCGACGCCCAGATGGAAGGCCCGGTCATGTGCTTTAAGAATGGCAGCGGCTTGAAGAGAAGAGCCGTCCGAAGAGGCCAGGGCTGGGACTGCGGGGGCGGGGACTGGCAGGCTTTTCGATGTCCGGACGGTGGTGTCCCGCGAAGAATAATGACGGGATTTAAAAAAGAATGGAGCGCCTTTTGTATAGGTACTGGCGGCAAGGTCCCTGCGATTCCCGTGAAGCCCGCTCCGCCTCTGGTTCGGGAAGAACGACAGGTAATGAGTTCATTGCAGACGCGGAAGAAATCGGCCCAACGCCCGAATCGCCAGCCATCGTCACAAGCGCAGGATTCGTCGGGGTCTCGAGAAGCGAGGGGTACCGTGGTGGAGGGGGCTTCGAGCACTTCCGCCCCAGTAACTCCAGACACAGGAACAAAAACAGCAGATACCACCTTATTCGTCGAAGTCGATTCCCGGACACCTCAGGCCGAAGCGCCATCGACGGACACTCCCGCGCCGTTTAACGAAGAAGATTACGACGTCGAAAACTCCCGCGCGGCGGGCGATGCATGGGCATTCATCGACGAGCTTAAGAAAGAGTGCCCCATCAACGTCCTGGATAAGGCGTCATGCGATGCAAGACCGAATGTCCGCGCCGAAGGCGGATGTCTTATCGCGGGAGTGAGAAGCCGATACGGCGAACAGTTCTGCGAGCCCATCCGGAAACTCTGTTACGACGACGGGGGCGGCATGCAAGTGAATGAAGCGTGTAACGGCCGAAAAGACGCGTTCGAATGCGGCCCTGGGAAAACCGTCTGCAATCCTTTGCTCGGTTTCCGGGACGCGAAAGATCGAATCAGTGAGAACGATCGGACATTTGGTGCCTTCTGCGCGCCCATTAGCGGTCGTGGCGCCAAGAGCGCGACAGCCGTCTGTATCGAATGGAACCGCAAGTACGAAAGGTCGAAGCTCGGAAGAAGCAATGCTCGCGACTTCTTGTTAGTAGCGGATCAACGAACGCTCGAGAATATCTGGGGAAGCTTCCGTCGAGACCTTTACGAGCTATGTGACGATGACGTCGTCTCGAAACGCAACTGTGAAGCCTGTCAGATTCTCAAACTGCGGCTTGCGATCTTAGCGAAGAAGGTGATGGGGGCGCGCCAGTGCCGCGCTCCGGACGAGATCTCGACGCTCAGGGAACCGACAAAATCCACTAAGCCGCCGGCAAACGAGGATCGTTTCACTCCGTCCGAGGTCATCAACATGTGATGGGCCGACTCGCGACGACCGGAAAGCCTGTTTCTTCAGAAGCTTACGTCTCACCACTAAAGTGAGCCAGTTTGCTCCGTAAACCAGCCTCACAAAGCGTAACATAATATTTCGTCACCCAAATGATCCACCGCGCATAACACTTACCTGGTAAATCCATTTATTCAGTAAACAAACGTGCTACTTTTTACTTGCTGCGCTGCGCCTTTGTTGACGTGGGGCGTTCCCTATGGAAGTTTCACTTTTGAAAGGTTGGCCAGATTTAAGGCTGGCATAGGCCTTGCCAAAATTTGTTACTATGCGCCTGTCTGGTTTCAGAGTGGAACCAGTTGGGCGATGAAAATTCGATGAAACGAAACAGCAAATTGGGGAATCGCTGCTTGAGAATAATAGGAAGGGGAACACCATGAGGGGACTGTCAGCTTTCACGGTCGCGGTCGCGATAGCTCTCAGCCTTGCAGCCCAGGCGGAAGAGGCGCAAAACGCGAATAATAAAAACAACCAAACGTCAACCGCGACAGGAAACGCCTCGAATCAAAAGGCTACCAAGACGTCCACGTCATCAAGTTCGTCAAGTTCGTCGAGCAGCAGCACAACTACGACGTCGTCGACATCGTCAAACGCTGACGGTTCGAGCACGACGAGCCTGCAAACAACCGCTCAGGCGAAGCCCAGACCCTGGAGCTTGAGACTCCAAACTCTCCACGAGTTCAGTAAGACAGCTGTCCAAAACCAAAAGTTCGAGGGGATCAGCGTTTGGCGGCCCTCGGTTTACTATCGGCTCAACGACCGTTTCACACTGAGCTATACACAAGAGTTCTTCAGCATTTATTCGCCGGACGAGGCGACAAAGTGGCAAGTTTCGGACGGCCGACTGACTCTGTCGGATTCAAACATCGCAACTCTGCCGGGCGACATCAGTATCGACGGCTTTATTCGCTTGTATCTTCCGACCAGCGAAAATAACCGTTTTCTCTACAAACGCCGCGCACAATTTTACGGCTATCTCGGCGCGAGCAAGTCCATCGGCAAGTTCTTCCTCTCCTATAGCTTGCTCGCGATGTACTACGTTAACTCGCAAGATTTCTACATGGCGGGAAGCTCTCCCAGACCCAATAAAGACTACATGATCGAAAACTATATCGCCGCCGGTTACTCCTTCACATCGAAACTGACGGCGACCAGCACGGTGGGCACGATCGACAACATTTACAGAAGCATGCCGCAATACAATGTAGGTGTTCGTCGCAACACCTACTTCTATGGCGAAGTCGCCTTGAGTTACGCCGCCACCAAAAACGTCTCGCTCGGCGCGATCGTCTACAACTACACGCCGTTTGAGTCGAACAATCACGTGAATCTGCTCCAGGACAGCGACCTGTCCTACATCGGAGTCGTCAGCCTGAGGTTATAAGGTCGATTCAGGAACGGCTTTGAACCAAAAGCGGACCGTTTATGGTCCGCTTTTTTTTCGTGACTTATCGGATGCCGGTTGTTCAATAAAAGAACACCAGCCTGTTTGAAGGGATCAAACGCAATTGGCAGGGCGGAATTCGGCATCCAAAAAAGAACGTCGTCTCACATTCAGGCTCAAACCTGGAGTCCGCCTGCTTGCATTCGTCCTTTTGCTTTTCGCGACGATTTACGGACTCTCGCGTCCCTGGGGCGCTTTGCCACCGGTCGGGAATTTGCTCTCGACGTTCCACGGCCTTTGGTGGCGCACGCCCTCACCCTTTGAGTCGACTGTATCCCGCACCTTGATTTTGAATGGCCTCAAAGGACGAGTCCAAATCTTCGTCGATGGCGACCAAATCAAACACATTTTCGCGGAGTACGACGAAGACCTGTATTTCGCACAAGGCTTTGTCACAGCTAGCGACCGGCTCTGGCAGATGGAGTTTTTGGCCCGCGTCGCCGGCGGACGCCTTTCTGAAATCGCAGGACCAAAAACCCTTGAAATGGACAAGTTCTTCGTCAAAATCGGGCTTCCGGAGGCGGCGAAACTCAGCGCTGAGTTCATGCTGAACGATGAACTTTCGGCAACAGCCCTCCGTTCATATTCCGCGGGTGTGAACGCCTACATCCAGTCTTTGGATCCCGATCGTCTGCCGTTTGAGTACCGCCTTTTGGGCCACACCCCCGAGGAATGGACGCCTTATAAAACGGCGCTCCTCGGAAAACTCATGGCCTTTTATCTCTCGGGCATGAGTCGCGATCTTCCGCTCACGCGTTCCCGTTGGCTTCTTCATCGAATTGAGTTCGACGATCTCTTCCCTCTCATGACGCCGACGAGCGAACCGATCATTCCTCAGGGCACGACCTGGTCGTTTGCTGGTCCACGTCTCAACCCACCCGCACGCGAATTCAAGCCCGATTTGCAGGCGTTACCTCTCCAGGAATTCGTGCGTCCGCAGTCCGGACTAGGAAGCAATAACTGGGCGGTGAGCGGCAAACGTTCGACGACCGGTTATCCCATTCTCAGTAATGACGTTCACTTGGGACTTCAATTGCCATCGCTCTGGTATCAAGTTCAGCTTTCAAGCCCGACGCAAAATACGATGGGCGTTTCTCTTGTCGGAGTTCCCGGTGTCATGCTGGGTTTCAACCAGCACGTCGCGTGGGGAACCACAAACGGCTACAACGACATTTTGGATTGGTACCAGCTCCGTTTCCGCGATGAGAGGAAGAGCGAATATCTCTTCCAGGGCGAATGGCGACCTGTGATCTCCAGAGAAACTGAGATTAAGGTGAGGGGACAGGCTTCGGTGAAACTGGTCTTAAGAAGCACACACTTCGGGCCTGTTGTTTACGAATCGGATGAAGCAGACGTGCCAGATAAGATCCAGCGCGGACTCGCGATGCGGTGGGGAGCTCTCGAAGCAAGCAATGAACTCAAAACATTCCTCCTTCTAAACCGAGCCAAATCCGTTCGCGATTGCCGACAGGCCCTGGAAACTTTCAACTCGCCCGACCAAAACATCCTGTGCGCCGACTCGTCGGGATCCATCGGCATCTGGCATATGGGCAAGTATCCAGTTAAATGGCCGGGGCAGGGGCGGATGGTCCTCGATGGAACCTCGGCCGAAGACGAGTGGAAGGGGTGGATTCCGCGCGATCATGTTCCGCACTCCATCAATCCGAAACGAGGCTATCTCCTTTCGGCCAACCAAGCGCCGGTCGACTCAACCTATCCTTATTATCTCGGCTCGGCTTTTATGCCCCCCTATCGAGCCATGCGGATTGGCGAGCTCTTTCGCCAAAAAAATCGATTTTCTCCGGAAGACATGTTGGCCATCCAGGGGGACACGGTCTCAATCGCGGCCCGTGAAACCGTCCCGCATCTGGTTCGGTCCGTTTTCGACTCGGGCGAGACAGACCCATTCACGCGTTCGGCACTTGAGGCGCTTTCGAGCTGGAACTTCGCTTTCGAAGAAACTTCAGTCGCCGCAACGATTTACGATACTTGGTTTAAGCATTTTGTAGATCGTCTTTGGTCTTCTCGTTTCCCCGATCCAATGAATCATCTTTACCCGCCTCTCGAAAGAACCGTCGCGCTCATAGCGACAGAACCCCATTCAAAATGGTTTGACGATCCGAGAACAGACAAAAAAGAGTGGCTCGCAGATATTGCCCGCGAATCCCTGGAAACAGCCCTCAAAGAACTTAAAGAAAAACATGGATCCGATATCACGAAATGGGAATGGTCTCGCCATAATCCGACCCGGATCATCCACGCGACGAGGCTGAACGGCTTAAGTCGCACAGTGTCCGCACCTGGGACTACCGAAGTCATTTACGCTAATAACGGTGTCCATGGGCCCGCGTGGAAAATGGTCGTCGCGCTCGGCCCACAGCCGCGGGCCTGGGGGATTCTCCCTGGCGGACAATCGGGCGACCCGACGAGCCCCTACTACGATAACGATTTGGAGAAATGGGCGAAAAACCAGTTTAGGCAGCTTCATTTCATGATGAGCGCTAAAGACAACGTCTCATTCGTAACATTTGAATTGCAGAGTCGGGCGACGGAAGGGGGACCGAATTGAAGTTCTTACTGTGGGCTCTCTCTTGCGCGGTCTACTTTACCGCGGGAATCCTTCTTCCGTGGTGGGCACCTTGTTTAGTGGGTTTCGTGATCGGCTTCTTTATGTCTCAAGGAGTCCGCGCGATCTTCGAACAAACGCTATGCGCGACGATCGCCGCTTTCATACCGGCCATCATCAACGATATGGAGACCCAAGGACGTATTTCTCTCGCCATTTCGGGCGTGTTAGGCGCGCACTTTCATCCACTCGGATATCTGGCGAGCTTGCTTCTTACTGGAGTTCTGACTGCGTTGGGTTCTGCGTGTGGAGCGAGTCTTCGCGAGGCGCTAGAGCAATTCCGCGGAGGGACGAAGACCCTGGAACCGGCGGCAGATAGAGAAGGGGATTTACGGGTCGGCGCTGGTGCCGGATCTCAAAGTGCAAATGCACCCCGGTTGCGCGACCGGTTCGGCCCATAAGGCCGATCTTTTGACCCTTTGCGACCACCTGACCCTGTTTCACAAGAAACCTGTCTAAGTGTGAGTAAAAAGTCGCCCATTCGTTATTATGCTCAATAATCACGAGGCGTCCGTATCCGCGGAACCCGCTGCCGGTATAAATAACCCGGCCGCTTTGCGCCGCAAGAATCGGCGTGCCTCGGCGATTCGCAAGATCAATACCCCAATGCGAACGCCTTTTCTTTTTCGATTTACCTTTCTTCGAGGACGACTCGGACTCAGGAACGATCAAGAAACCGCGGACGAAACGGGCTTCGTCGACCGGCCAATCAAAGCTGATTTCGCCTTCAGACCAGGAATCGATCCGCTCGCCGGTCGTCGAAAGTACCGGCTTCTGGTTCCCGTACACGAACTCTCCCGGCCCCCGGAACGTCGAACAACCGGCGATCGCCATGACCGCGGACAAAGCAAGAGTTGTGAGGCCCGGAAATCGGGCGACCAATCGTGCCATCATCCTCAATAGTACCGATCGAATAGGTTAAGGGTAAATCGGAAAAGACTGACAAAGCTCATAGACCTGGGTCTTAATCCGGCTCAGTTTCGCATCGTCATCTTTCCCTTCGATCGCCTCGGCGATCCAACGCGCAATGAGCTTCATTTCGCTCTCTTTCATGCCGCGCGTGGTAAGTGCCGGGGTCCCAAGCCGAATGCCGCTTGTGACAAAAGGCGACCGCTTCTCGTTCGGAACCGTGTTCTTATTCACCGTGATACCGGCTTTATCAAGCGCAATTTCAGCGTCCTTACCGGTAATCGGGGTTTCGCTGAGGTCGAGCAGAACTAAGTGGTTATCCGTACCACCTGTTACAAGCTTGAATCCGGCTTCCAGAAGACCTTCCGCAAGCGCCTTGGCGTTAGCCACGACTTGCTTCGCGTACTCCTTAAAGTCAGGCTGAAGAGCTTCGTGGAAAGCCACAGCTTTCGCAGCAATCACGTGTTCAAGCGGGCCGCCCTGAATCCCCGGGAAAATCTTCGAGTTGATCTTTTTAGCGTGTTCGTCCGAGTTGCACAAAATCATCCCACCGCGCGGGCCACGAAGCGTCTTATGTGTGGTCGTGGTTACGAAATCTGCATATGGAATCGGGGACGGGTGGACGCCGCCCGCCACAAGACCGGCAAAATGCGCCATATCAACAAGCAGGATCGCTCCGACCTCGTCGGCGATTTCGCGGAATTTCGCAAAATCCAACGTGCGCGGATAAGCGCTGTAGCCGGCCACAATAACCTTCGGTTTCACTTCACGCGCGCGTTCACGAACCGTGTCGTAGTTAATCCGGTGGGTTTCGGGATCGAGTCCGTAGTGGGCGGCTTTAAAAATCGTGCCGCTGAAGTTCACCGGCGAACCGTGTGTGAGGTGCCCACCGTGCGAAAGATCCATGCCGAGGATCGTGTCGCCGGGCTGAGCAACAGCCAGATAGACTCCCATGTTGGCTTGAGAACCTGAATGCGGCTGGACGTTCGCGTATTTCGCTCCGAAAAGCCGGCACGCACGCTCGATCGCCAAAGCCTCGATGTGATCGACGAATTCGCATCCGCCGTAATAGCGCTTATTCGGATAACCCTCGGCGTACTTATTGGTGAGGATCGATCCTTGGGCCTCCATAACGGCGCGAGAAGCATAGTTTTCGGAGGCGATCATCTCAAGACCGAACTTCTGTCTTTCGGTCTCCTTCATGAGCCATCCGTATAATTCCGGATCCGTCTTTTTTAAATTTTCCGTTCCCGTTACAGAGTCCACCATTGATCACCTTCTTGTTTTCGGTTCTCAAATACCGCGATCGAGCTTTTCCACCCGCGCGACATGTCTCCCACCTTCAAACGGCGTCGAAACGAAGATCTCAATCAGTCGGCGGATCGTTTCGACCGGCAATAGGCGCGCGCCGAAACAAATGACGTTGGCATTATTATGTTCACGTGCCAGACGGGCGGAGTCTTCGCTCCACGCCAATGCCGCTCGAATACCCGGATAACGGTTCGCCCGCATGGCCATCCCTTGCCCGGACCCGCAGATCAGCACGCCTTGGCCACCATCACAGAGAACGCGGCGGGCAAGTTGGTCGGCGAAGTCGGGGTAGTCCACGCGCTCGTCGTCCTGGGGACCCAGATCAACCCACTCGAATTGCGGCATGGTTTCAATGAGCTGTTTTTTGACGGCGAAACCGGCGTGGTCGGAGGCGATCAGGAGACGTTTTTTCGTGCTCAAGTTCCCAGCCATTGCCACGACCTCCGTCGGATCAGACCTTCGAGAACACCAAGGAAACGTTCGTGCCCCCGAAGCCGAAACTGTTGTTCACGACATGCTCGAACTGACCGTCACGCGCCGTATGAGGAACATAGTCTAAGTCACAATCATCACTCGGATTGTCGAGATTGATTGTGGGCGGCGCGATGTTTTCTTTAAGAGCCAGAATGGCAAAAACACTCTCAATCGCTCCAGCGGCTCCCAAAGCGTGACCCGTCATACTCTTTGTGCTGCTGACCCACAGCTTGCGAGCATGATCGCCGAAGACGGTTTTGATCGCTTGAGTTTCTTGCCCATCGCCGGCCGGCGTACTGGTTCCATGCGCGTTGATGTAACCGATTTGCTCGGGCGAGAGAGCGGCATCTTTCAGCGCGAGGCGCATCGCCTCGGCACCTCCGGCCCCACCCGGAGCGGGGTTGGTCATGTGGTAAGCATCGGAAGTCGCGCCATAACCGGTGACCTCAGCGTAAATCTTGGCGCCACGGCGGGCGGCGTGTTCGTAATCCTCGAGAACGAGAATCGCAGCCCCCTCAGCCATGACGAATCCGTCGCGATCGCGATCGAACGGACGGCTGGCCATTTTCGGCTGTTCGTTGCGAGTCGAAAGAGCTTTCATCGCGGCGAAACCGCCGACCGCCATCTCGCAAATAGCCGCTTCCGCACCTCCGGCGATCATCACATCACAAAGACCGCGACGAATATAGTTGGTCGCTTCTCCAATCGAGTGAGCGCCCGAAGCGCAGGCCGAAGTGACGGAATAGTTGGGACCGCGCAGCCCGTATTTAATCGAAATATTTCCGGCGGCCATATTCGTTATGACCATCGGAATGAAGAAAGGCGTAAGACGGGAAGGTCCGCGCTCAAGGAGGACCTTGTGTTGCGCTTCGATCGCGATTAGGCCGCCGATCCCGACACCCACGATCGCTCCGGTCCGCTGACCGAGACTTTCGTTCGAAAAGTCGAGCCCTGAATCACGGATCGCCATCTCCGCACAAGCCATGCTGAAGTGGATGAAGCGATCCATTTTCTTTTGCTCTTTCTTCTCGATGTAGGGAGTCGGGTCGAATCCTTTGACCTCGCCGGCGATTTTCGCGTCAAAAGCCGACGCATCGAACGCCGTGATCGTGTCGATACCCGAGCGGCCGGCGACGACATTCTTCCAGCTTTCTTCGACGCTCAAACCCAACGGGGACACCATCCCCATGCCGGTGACGACAACACGCCGTTCTGCTTTGGCTTGTCTTTGATAGATATCCTTCATGCGCAACCTCCCGCACGCTTGGATGCGGGCCTTTCAAGACGTATTCGCGTCTCGATTTGCAGACCATCCAGTCGTTGAATGAGGAAAACAGGATGATTCAAAAACTCATATGACAACGGCGCACGGGTCCTAAAAGACGAGAGGGACCACCGTGTGCTCAGTGATCCCACCAGTCTTCTAAACCGAGCTCCGTCGGCGGCACAAAAGTACCCTAAAAGCGTTCCGACGGCGACTTTTTGCCTTGTCGATCAGGCTTTACCTTTTGCCTGAAGATAATTGCAGACGTCGGCGACAGTCTTAAGTTTTTCAGCGTCTTCGTCGGGGATTTCGATACCGAATTCTTCTTCCATCGCCATTACAAGCTCGACGATGTCGAGGCTGTCAGCACCAAGATCATCGATGAACGAAGCTTCGGGCTTCACGCGCTCAGGATCCACGCCGAGCTGCTCGACGATCACTTCTTTCACTTTGGGTTGCACCGTTGCCATCATTCTCTACCTCCACAAGTTCTCAAATTCAAAACGGATACACTTCGGGAAGGCGAGCGGGAACTTCCCTTTTTCCGCCTCACATATAGAGGCCGCCGTTCACGCTCAATGTGTGTCCGGTAATGTACTTCGCTTCGTCACTCAGAAGAAAGGCCACCGCCGCCGCGACGTCTTCGACATCGCCGAGCTGGTTTAAGGGCACTTTCTCCAGAATCGCTTCTCTCTGTTGGTCCGAAAGAACGTCCGTCATCTCCGTCACGATGAATCCCGGAGCCACGCAATTCACGCGAACGCCTCTGGAACCGACTTCTTTCGCGATCGATTTCGTAAAACCCTCAATGCCGGCCTTGCTCGCGGCGTAGTTGCTTTGCCCGGCATTGCCCATCTCTCCGATCACGCTCGTGATATTCACGATCGATCCGAAACGCGCGCGAACCATCGCCTTAAGAGCCGCTCTCGTACAGAAAAAGGTTCCTTTGAGATTCGTATTGATAACAGCGTCGAAATCTTCCGCCTTCATGCGGAGGATGAGCTGATCCCGGGTGATTCCGGCGTTGTTCACGAGGCCGTCAAGTTTCCCGAAAGCCTTCAATGCCTCGTCAAACGCCGCTTGAACCGAGGCCTCGTCCGCGACGTTGAGTTGAAGCCAGATGTGCCCTTCGCCCGCCAGGCTCTCCATCACCTGTTCAGCCGCCTCGGGCTTGGAAGAGTAAGTGACGGCGACTCGAGCACCTTCCGCCGCTAAACGCCGCGCGATTGCCGCGCCGATCCCGCGGCTGGAGCCGGTAACCAGCACCGCCTTGCCTTCGAATCTACGTGCTTGTGGTATTGGGAGCGTCAATTCCCATTCTCCTTAAGCGCGGCTTCAAGCGCCTTTAGCTCGTCTAAAGTATTGATATTGAACGGCGGCGGTGCGTTTGAGTCAATTTTTTTCGCGAGACCGGTCAAGACACGACCCGCACCAAACTCAATCGCACGCACACAGCCAAGTTCTTTTAAGCGCGCCATGCACTGTGTCCAACGGACAGGACCCGAGACTTGGTAAACGAGGTTCTTCCGCAGTTCTTCACCATTCGTGGTCTCTTTGGCGGTGAAGTTTTGCACAATGGGCCATTTTGCATCTTTAAACGGAATATCGCTCAGGACGCGCCCCATTTCTTCCTCCGCCGGTTTCATCAGGCTGCAGTGGAAAGGCGCGGAAACCGCAAGCGGAATCATTTTCAAACGCGGATTTTCCGGAGCGAAGATCTCCGGTTTGGCGTTCACTTTCAGCCAATCTATGAGCTTCTGCGAGCCGCTAATCACAACCTGTCCCGGAGCATTGAAGTTGGCGGGTTCAATCGGCCTCATTCCCGACGTTTTCTCCGCCCACTTACAGAGGAATCTCACTTGATCATCCGTGAGCCCCATCACCGCAACCATACCGCCTTCACCAACAGGAACGGCTTTTTGCATCGCTTGACCCCGGATCCTCACGGCCCGAAGTGCGTCTGTAAAAGCGAGGGCCCCGCTTGTCACCACAGCTGCATATTCGCCGACCGAGTGTCCGGCTGCGGCTTTGATGTTTATTTCCGCGATCGATTCAACGACCCGGAAGGTAGCGGTCGAAACGAGAAGGAGCGCGGGCTGGGTGTTTTCGGTGAGTTGAAGTTCCGATTCAGGACCTTCGAAACAAAGTTTTTTAAAATCGATTTTCAGAGTATCGCTGGCTTCTTCGAAGGTCTGTTTGGCGATTGAGAAGTTCTCATAGAGAAACTTCCCCATTCCGACGGACTGACTGCCTTGGCCAGGGAAAAGTGCTGCCCACATATCAATACCTCAACATGATGCTGCCGGACGTGAGGCCGGCCCCAAATGCAGCCAATAGCAGATTGTGCCCGCGCTGAATACGTCCGTCGCGCACCGCCATATCGAGCGCGATGGGAATTGTCGCCGCGGATGTGTTGCCCGTTTCATCGACTGTGACGACAACTCTCTCATCAGGAATGCCGAAGTAGTGGGCAACGGCGGATAGAATTCTCGCGTTCGCTTGATGCGGGATCAACCAATCTACCTGATCCTTGGTCATATTGTTCGCATCGAGCGCTTCCTGGCAGCATTGAGTCAATGTACGGACGGCGTTCTTGAAGATCTCTTTTCCTTTCATCCGCACAAACTGCGCTTCCTTTTCGAGGACGTCTGGCCGGAACGGCATAGCGGAACCGCCGGCGGGCAAAACAAAGAGATCACCCAAACTTCCGTCCGCATGCAGGTGTGCGCTGAAGATTTGACTGTTTTCGTTCTCATTCGCGCGACTCAAAACAACCGCGCCGGCGCCATCGCCGAAGAGAATGCAAGTATCGCGATCCTTGTAGTTCACAAAGCGGTGCAGCACTTCGGCGCCGACCACGAGAATATGCTGATACATCCCGCTGCGAATAAACTGGTCAGCGATCGACATGCCGTACACGAAACCCGAGCATGCTGCCGCGAGGTCAAACGCCATTACGGGGCGCGCGCCGAGCTTGTTCTGAAGAACGCATGCGGTCGACGGCATCACCTGATCGGGTGAAACCGTGCACACGATAATCATGTCGATGTCGGTTGCGGAAATCTGCGCGGCCTCCAGCGCTTTTCGCGAGGCGATCAAGGCGAGGTCGCTTGTCACTTCATGATCGGCAGCAATGTGACGGCGGCGGATACCGGTCCGCTCGACAATCCAAGCGTCACTGGTATCGACCATCTTTTCGAGATCAAAGTTCGTGAGAATTTTCTCCGGAAGGTACGATCCCGTACCCGCGATCCGGGAACGATAGACAGGAGCAGCTGTCATTCCATGACCCTTCCATTATTGCTGCGTCGATCTGTGAAGTCCGCAGGCCAAGAAACGTGAGAAGCAAGGATTGTGTAGGCACCCGCCGATCTAACCCCGGCAGATGCCTTATCGAGAGCAGGCCTCTTCATGCCTTGGCTGTTACGACTTCCTTACCTTTGTAGTAACCGCAGGTCGCGCAGACATGGTGCGGCTTCACCAACGAACCGCAGTTGCTGCAGGTAATAGTGGTTGTACGCTCAAGGAAATCATGAGCACGACGCATATCACGACGAGACCGAGTCGTCCGTTTCTTAGGATTCGGCATAACCTCTCCGCTTCAACCGATACAAGTGTCAAAAAGAAGCGAAAAATCTATTACATTTCCCAGCAAAATCAACAAGTAAATGGCTTTCTTTCGAGAGGGGCTCGAACCCGGGGACAAGCGGGGTAAGTGCTTAGTCTCTAGACATCCGGCGCGCAAAAAGGAGCCCTGGTAGCCCGGAAAACGCTCAGGAAGCAAATAAACGGCCTCTGATCGTTCCCAAACTTTGCATTGCGTTAAGGGTAGGGAGGAAGGTCGTTATGGCTGTTCGGAGAAGTCAATGGATGTATACAATTCCGCTTCTGGCCGTTCTGTTTTTCCACCTGGAGGCGTCCGCACGCGAGCGTCAGAAAGTTCCAATCAAGGAGATTCTCGCTGCCGCGACGGCGGAAAGAGAGCTCATTGAGCGCGACTACCGCTCCAAGCTCGCTGCTGAAAACGCAAAGACCGACCCCTCTGAACGGATGATCGCCGTGACTCTCGGCGACGGCCTCGCGCCGGGAGGGGAGCTGACCCACCGGGTGAAGGAATCCGACCGCTCGTACCAGGAAAAAGAAGCGATCGAGAAACTCGAACGCGAATGGAAAGAGGTCAACAAGGCCGTCAAACGAGCCTTAGCCAATCCCAACTGATCCCGGGAGGATAATGTGAAAAAAGCGATTCTTGCTGCCTTGATTTTACTCGTTAGCAACGATGCCGTCGCCGCGGAAAAACTCAGCTGTGTCGTTTCGAACTTCCGCCCCGGGGATACCCTCAATTTTATGAACGAGCGCCTGAATACCTTTAAAGGCAAAGTTGAGCCCGGAGAATTCCTGGTCGTAGATGCCATCGGCAACACGTTTCTGAAGAACCAGCTACATCGCGATGAAGCGAGCAAGCTCGACATCTTCACAGCCGGGAAGATCCTCAACTTTGTCGTAGTCGTTAACCAAAAAACGGGCGCTTCCGCCATTGGAGAAAAAGTCGCGATTCTTACGGATCTCCAAAAAGGTCTCGCTGTGACGTGCGGAATCGAAAACGACGCGCAATAACCAACCCAACACCAAAATGAAGCTGGTGTTTCGCGCCCAGCTTCACAGAATGAGCTTCCGCAATTCCTGCTGCGAATAGAAGTAATCCGCATAGATCATCGTATTGGTGATGTTCCGGTGACCGAGGGCCACCTGAACCAAGCGGATATCTTTTGTTTTCCGATAGAGACGAATGGCGAATGTGTGCCGGAGGCTATGGAACTTCTTGGGCACCGGCCGGTACCAGTCCCAAATCTGCCGGAGACGGTGATAGCTGATCGGGAAAAGCGGCTCATCGTGCGGAACCGTTCGGCTATAGGCCTCTAGGCGCTCGAAAAGTTCCGGAGCGAGAGGAAGTTCCCGGTCATTACTGCCCTTCAACCCGCGAATAAAGAGCGTCTGGTCGTAGGTATTGAGATCGACATGCCGGAGTTCGAGAAGTTCAGAAGCCCGAGCTCCGGTTCGAAGCGCAAGCTCGATGAGGAGAACATCTCGTGCATGCTCATGCCGGTTACGAGCCAGGGTTCTTTCAAGTTTCTCAACCTCTGGATCGAGGAGGTATTTGTTCTTGTTAAGGGCGTACCGAGCTGCTTTAGCCATGGTGCATCAATCACGCGAGTCGATTTTTTATCGAGGCATTTTTAAAAAACCGGGGGGAGCACCCTCCCTACAGGCCTCAGATTTTGCGTCGATCCTGAGTCATTCTGTGCAGTTATGCCAAAGCAAATCAATCGAATTTGAACACCTGAATAGGGAGCCTTCAAAAAACCAGGTTTTTAATCGCCCCTGGAAGAAAGACTTAAAATAGCACGTAAAATCAATAACTTAATACTCTCACTTATAACTATAAATTTGACGCGCATCGCGTTATCACAACACCACCCCACAATTTAAGAAAAGAAACCCAGCCGGTTTAGCAATTTTCCTTTGAATTCCACGGGTTAACCACAACCGATCGATATAGCCAAACAGCCAGAATTGTATTTCACAACTATTAATGTTGTGATTCACCTCGTTTTTCTTGCAAAACACAATATTGTCAGGGTTTATAAAGAACTAAGGAAAGGGCGATATGGATGTTCAGCCGCACGAAATCTCCTTGGATTTTGAGGCCCACAACCAGGGCCTCACGACCACACCCGAGAGCACCCATTCCCAAGCTCCAAGCCGGAGTCGTCCAAAAAGCTCGCTCCGCCTGCGCTATGAGGCAGAAGTCGCTCTGATTAAAAGAAAACTCGGGTCGCTCGAAGACATGCGAAGACAACTCGGTCTTCCTCAAAGGAAGCTTTGCCAACTTCTTCTTGTCGATCCGTCAGCTTGGACCCGCTGGAATCGCGAAGGAGAAGACGCGCCACCCCACATTTACCGGATGCTTCAGTGGTATCTCGCCCTTCAGGATAAATACCCGGCCCTCGAACCAGGATTCTGGCTACAAACCATCGCCAGAACCAAGGAACCTCTAGAGGACACCCTCCGCACCCAAAAGATCGAAGAATTAAAGAGAGAAGTAGAGGTGCTTCGAGAAGAGATGGCAAACCAAAGAAGTCTCCCAACCGACAAAGATGAGAAGCTCGCTCTCTTTTCTCCCGCTTGGTGGCGCCTCGTCGCTTGGCCCCTCGGAGCCGCGCTACTAGTTGGGTTCTCGATAGGCTTGCTGATTTCGGCGATCTAAATCAGCGGCAGAAATGCCTTAAGTTGAGACCCAACTGACCCAACACATTCGAATCCATCTCGCTTAGAGACTCCGCCTTAAGTCAGACAAAGTTCGCACCGAACAGTCTCCCAAGGCCGCGGAATAAACTATTAGTAAGCCTACCTGTCAGTTGGGAAAACATATGAAAAAAAGCCGTTGGAAAACAGCAAGAGTTTCATTTCTCCTGTGTATTCTGCCTTTCATCTTCGCGTGCACCCGTAACAACGGCGAGAGTTCGAAATTCCGAATTGAATTTCCCGACTGGCAAGCAACTCTGCAAAAGCCGGGGACGGCGACTTCAAACGGCGTCCATGTCGTAAGGCAGCCGGGCCGGATCATGATCAACATCTCGGGCCCTGGAATACCCAAACCGATCGTGCGGATTTGGGAGAGTGAAGATCGCGCCGACGCCCAACCGCCGACGTCATTCGAATTTGAAGTTCCACGCGGAGAAAACCGGATCATTCAGATTCTTGTCAGCACGCGCGATTTCTATTTTGTCGGCAATGAAGTGGCCACAACTGCGAATGGCGGAGTCTTCTACGGCGACGTGACCAAATCCCTGGTCAATCCGACAGAAAACGTTGAAGTGACAATCCAGGAACTCAACATGGGCTCGAAAGGTGAAGGTGTGATCACCGGCCGCTGGATCGATTCAAGCGGCAACGGCCCGACGGGAACCGTACTCATGAAATTCACACCGCCCAACGCGCCATCCATGGTGGTCGACAAAACGGAGATTCACGGCGGGTGGTTCACGTTCCACGCGATCGAAGGGGCAAAATTCACATTCGAACTCGAAAATGGACAAGTGATTTTCAGCGACTTCGATTTGGCAAACCCGCCTGTAACTTGGAACGAAGAACGCCTTTGGATCAAAGTTCCAACCGGATATCGAAACATCTATGCATACGGCGGCCCCGTCGCACGCCGGGAGACTGCTCCTTACTCGATCGTACTCGGTTATTTCGGCCCAGGAGCAAGTGGGAATAAAGTCTGCTACACGGGAGAATCCTTCCCCATCGATAACCTATTCCTGAGTGCCGACCTCGATACCCATGAGCAGGTCACTTGGTCCGGTTCATCGCCAAGCCATACAACCGCCGGCGTTTACCAAGGAGGCCTTGTGACCCCGAACGGGGAGTGCACGGGGACGTGGCTTGTTGATTGGATGGCACCAACCAAGGGGGGCATCGCAGACCTCGGCGAATGGGTTGCAGGCTTCCGAGGAGCATTCCAACCTGTAAGCGGCTTCAGCCATAACTGGGTGCCGATGATCGATGCCGCATACAACGCGGAGACGAATAAAATTTCCTTGAGCTGGAAGTATCTTCCGGGCACGACCGGTTCGGGACGCATCACGGGAGTTGAGGTCTTCACCCGCATCCTGACCTCAGGTTCTTGGTCACGTGATATCTACGAGAACAATGGTATCGCCTGCAACCACTTGATGGAACCGACGCGATTCCCACTTCTCCCGTTCACGTCGCGCGGACGTTTCTCCGTTCTTGGGAACGGCGTTCAAACCGCTGCGATCGGCGGCATCACGGAAGAGGACCTAGAGTCGGGACGTGCTGAAATCATTCTTTGCCCCTATTCAGACAATCGCCCCGGATACTTCACGGCCGGAGCGGTTTACCGGAAGGAGTTTTACGGCGGAGAAAATGGAGGACCGTCATGGTCTGAGCTCCGCCTCGGCTTTAGCGATGCTGGTTCGTATCTCTACAACAATATTGAGAAGGGAGTTTGTGCCGACATCACGCTTGCACATGTCAAAGACGGAATTCTCTCTCCCGTCGCCGACACACTCGAGGTCAATTTAACCAATACGGCCACCTACAGCTTTTATGCCCCCGGAGATTCCGAGTGTTCCGGCGACGTCCTTGAGAAGATCACGATTCCCAAAGACGAGTCGACCGTAACTCTCAAATTGAAAGCCTTGGAAGCCGGAGTACATGCCGTAAACACATGGGCGGCCAACATCTCGGGACACCCCATGCGAGTCGCGATCATCGACAAGAGTTCCTATCTGACCTCTCCCAGAGTTAAACTCGAGCCTGTACACGGCTCCGCCAATCTCGATGGTATCGAACCCTACGTCATCGGCAGTTGTTACCCGCTCGCCGTCAACCTGTATGCATTTGATCCGTACGCATCTCGAGACGTCTTGAGCAATAAAAGCGTATACGACATCACTTTGGCCGCTTTCGATACCGATGAGAATCAGCTTAACCCAATGCCCGGGGATTTCTTTGCCGCACCGGACTGCACAGGTTCTCCTTTGTCCTCTGTCAACTTTCCGAGCACGATCGCTTCGATAATTGTTTATTTCAAGCCGAACAGTCCGTCGGCAGGGGTTTATAAGCTAAGAGCTCACGGCGAAATGATCAGTAGTGGTAACGATTGGAAGTTTACAACCGCGCCGGCTCAGGTTACCAAACTGGATATCCGTCTTTCAGGTCAGTCTTATCCGAGCGAGGTCGGAATTTATTCGTCTTCCGACAGCTGCTTTGAGGCGTATGTTCAGGCGAAAGCCACTAACGGCGCTCCCGTTCCACTTGCCCAAACGTTGAACGTGACGTTAGACGCGAATAATACGTTCAAGCTCTCAAAGAATCCGAGTTGCTCGAACGCCTCCAGCGCGATTCAAGTCAATATCGGTCCGCATGATCTCAACTCGCGAAGCGAGCCGTTCTGGATAAAACTTGAAAATGCAAGCAACGCATCGGGGACCATTACCGCATCGACCCCGAATTTGGGCGTGAGCTCCGAGAACACGCTTCTTAAACAACCGACGATCGAAGTCAGCGGCCTCCCGACCCAGCTCGTAACAAATGCCTGCTACGAGACTGAAATTAACCTGAAAGCAAACGGATCACTCCTTTCCATTCCCGCGGACAAGCAGGTCACTGTCAACGCGATTCTACAGGGATACATGACGACCATTTTCACAAAGCCGAACTGCGAAAGCGCCGCCGGCTCAGAAGTGAAACTCCAATTTACAACGGGTCCCGCAACGCAAAAGATTTGGGTTCGCGTCGGCAGTTCGGATACGATCCAATTCGACGCAGCTCTCATGATCAATCAAAACATGAAGACATCGTCACTACATAATGTCCAAAGTCTGAATGTGACTGCGCTTGTAAACGACGGCATGCCAATCTCAACCGGCCACATATGCGTTCCGCTTCAGTTCAACCTCGATACTTCGCTGCCTGAAGCGGCAACTATCCAGAACATTCACATCAGCGGTTCCGTTATAGCATCAAGCACGATCTACCTCGATGCCGGCTGCACCACGTCCATTTCGGAAATTTCGATTGCGCCGGGCGCCTTAACAACCACGCCAGTCTATTTCAAGCCAGCAACAAGTTTCGCGGACGGGTCTTATCAGATCTCGTTTGATACCATTCGCAGCATTTCGACTGGCTTTGACATTAACCCAGTGAAAAACTCCTTCAATGGATCGTGCTCGAGCAGCAGCTGTAATCAACCTAATTAAATGAGGGAACCAGCCGAGGGCGATATCAATCCGTCTCTCGTTGAGACGGATTTTTCCCTTATTTTATAGTCCGCTCCTTTGAATCCGAGACGAAACCAAAAGCATCCAACATAATCGAGGCACGGCGGCGGTGTTCGGAGTGCGTCAAAGTGAGACGTCGACCGGGAATCCGACAACTTCGCACTAAATCACTCGACCAAGATTCCGATGTTTATAGTAACAGGACACCGTATCACGAAACGTCAGATCGACTCTTGGAGCGGTCCGTATATGGAAGGCTTTATTTTATTCCAACGCGGTCGTGCGTTTTCTCTCTTATACGTCTTGGTCGTATCTGTGCTCGCTCTTTCGTGCACCAAAAACGAGGGTACCACGATTCGCTTCGAGATGCCCGACTGGCAAAAGACCGTGAAAAGCGAAAAAGTCGGGGCGAGCGGATTAGCGGTACGTCGCTTACCCGCTCGGATCATGATCAATATCTCGGGCCCCGGTATCGAAAAGCCGCTCGTCACCATTTGGCAAAGCGATTACGGGATGCAACCCCCGTCGTCTTTCGAGCTTATCGTCCCGCGGGGCTCCAGTCGCCTATTCCAGGTTCTCGCCATCACCCGCGACCTCTATTTCGACGCCGATAATCGAGTCGTCGCCGACGGCGCGGAATCGTTTTTCTACGGCGACGTGACAAAAGAGCTCGCCAATCAAATTGAAAACGTCGAAATTGCGTTGCAGGAAATCAGCCTCGGCGAGCAGGGACTGGGCGAAGGCGTGATCACAGGCCGCTATTTGGATCAAGACGGGACCGGCCCCACCGGTAAGGTCAACATTTACTTCCAGCCGCCCAACGCACCACCCATGATCGTCGCACAAAGCGAACTCCACGGAGGATGGTTCCAATTCTTCCGTATTGACGGAGTGAACTTCTTCTACGAGCTCGAGGACGGGCGTCGGCTGTTTGAGAGGTTCAGTCTCGATTATCCGGGCTTTGAGTGGGGGCCGGCGCGCGCGCTCTTTCGGTATCCGAAAGCCTGGCGCAATATCGGTGGTAATCCCGAGAACGGCCGCAAACCCGTTCCGCAAAAACACTTGGTCACGGGATACTTCGGGCCCGGAGCCGGCAATAGGAAAGTTTGTTTGTCCGAAGGAATGGAAAAGCCTCTGGGCGATCTCTATGTCCATGAGACCGGCGATGAGCGGGTGATGTGGGTCGGCAAGAAGGAAAGCCTTTCCGCCGGAGAAGCGGGGGTCTCCAACGGGAGCGCATCGCCGGGTGAATGCGAAGGCGGAACTCGGTTTGAAAACCGCTTGTACCCCAGCGTAGCCAAGCTCGGAAGCGTGCACGAAGCCATGGGCTTCATGGGACCGTTCCAACAAGTGAACGGGCTCGATCAAAATCCTCAATACATCGAGGCGGATTATGTCGACCCCGAGGCGAAAAAGGTTGAACTGAAGTGGCGGTACCTGCCCGGCGTGACAGGTCCGGGCCGGATCAGTGGGGTTGAAATCTTCGCCCGTGTTTTACCGCCGGGCGTTTCAGACCCCGTTCGCCGTGAGTACGAAGACGGGGATGGGATCCATTGCGGCGAACTGACGAATAAAAGCCGCCTTTCCCTCCCATTCGCTTTCAAGAAATCGGTTTCGTACGATCCGAATTCATTGGAGCAAACCGCGGAAGTCGCGGGAATCGATCTTGGAGACTGGGAAACAGGCCGCGTGCAATTTGTGATCTGCCCCTACAAAGACCGGAACGAATACTTCAGGTCCGGCGTCGTCTATGACCGCAGCAAATCCAATCTCGTCGTGAAATTTACGAAGATCAGCGCGGGTCTCAATCATACTTGCGGATTGACCAGCGCGGGACGAATTTATTGCTGGGGCCTCGGCGAAAACGGTCGGCTCGGTAACGATTCATCAGACGCCGCTCTGACTCCACAACGCGTGAAGAGCGACCTCGTCTTTAAAGACATCTCGGCGGGGTATCACCATACCTGCGGGATTGCCGCAGACGACAAAGTGTATTGCTGGGGCCGCGGGGACGAGGGCCAGCTCGGTCATGGATTATTCGAAGACGCTTGGACCCCTCAGAAAGTTCAATTCGAGGGTGATTCCGCGTGGGTGCAAATCGTCGCGGGCGGAAGCCACACCTGCGGAATTACGAATACAGGTGAAGCCTACTGTTGGGGATGGGGATATTACGGTCAACTCGGTAACGAATCGACTGAGAACGCTCCAACACCGCAGAAAGTTCAACTCGCTGGTAACCCCGTTTGGACGACAATTTCCGCAAGCGGGAATCACACCTGTGGCATTATCTCAACGGGTGACGCCTACTGCTGGGGATACGGAAGTTCTGGCCAATTAGGAAATGGTTCGACGGAAGACAAGGCTCTCTCTCCGCAGCTAGTATTGGGCGAACACACTTGGAAGGAAATTGCAGCCGCCGGCGTCTCCACGTGCGGAATTACTGATACGGATGATGCTTATTGTTGGGGCCATGGAGAAGCCGGCCAGCTGGGTACCGGCTCGACAAGTGACGTTTCAACTCCCAGTCTCGTAGCTGGCGGATTGAAATGGAAAACGATCTCAAGAGGCGTCGACTATCACGTGTGCGGCATCACCAACGAGGGAAAAGCTTATTGCTGGGGTCTCGGAGAATACGGTCAGCTGGGTCACGGCATGACGACCAATACTGCGACTCCGCAGCTCGTATCCGGTGGCCACATCTGGAAAATGATCTCCGTGGGCCAATACCATACCTGCGGCATCATTACTGACGACGAAACTTATTGCTGGGGAGCTGCAGGTTATGGCCAGCTCGGCAATGGCAGCACCCAACTCTCCCTCATACCAAAGCCGCTCTTTTGACCAGCAGACTTCAACACTCGCCGTTAAATCGGCAACTTTGTTGGCCTAACGTCGCATGAAGGGCACTCCCAGCCTCTCCGCACAAAGACGGGAGGCCCGTTTTTCCTTGCCCTTTTCGGGCGAAAGTTCTTATTCTGCCGGCGGCTTTCAGCAAAATTTAAGGCTTAACTCTCATTCAGGGGATGCCACATGGGTTCATTCGAATTGATCGCCGCACATGGCGAACACGAACAAGTCGTCTTCTGCTCCAACAAGGACGTCGGTCTTAAAGCGATCATCGCCATCCATAACACCACGCTTGGACCGGCGTTGGGTGGTACCCGGATGTGGAACTACCGCAACGAAGAAGAAGCCCTCATCGACGTTTTGCGCCTTTCAAAGGGCATGACGTACAAAGCTGCTGCGGCGGGTCTTAACCTGGGCGGCGGCAAAGCCGTCATCATTGGAGATCCCAAAACCCAAAAGAGTGAAGCACTCTTCCGCGCCTTTGGGCAATTCGTGAACTCCCTCAACGGTCGCTACATCACCGCCGAAGACGTTGGCACGACCGAGCGCGATATGGAGTATGTTTTCATGGAAACTCCGTGGGTGACGGGTATTCCGAAAGCACTCGGTGGTTCGGGTGACCCGAGCCCGTACACGGCTCACGGTATTTTCATGGGTATCAAAGCCTCGGTGAAAGAGAAGCTCGGAGCTGACTCCCTGAAAGGGATCCGCGTTGCAATCCAAGGTCTTGGAAACGTCGGTTTCCACTTGGCGCAATACCTCGCAAAAGACGGTACTGTCCTCACAGTAACGGATATCGACCCGGAGAAGGTGAAGCGCGTGTCGGATCAGTTGGGCGCTAAAGCCGTGGCGCCTGATGAAATTATCAGCACGGAATGCGATGTCTTCTCGCCGTGCGCGTTGGGTGCTGTCATCAACGACCAAACGATCGGGCAGCTCAAAGCAAAAATTGTTTGCGGTGGCGCGAATAACCAGCTCGCCGAGCCTCGTCATGGTGACATGCTTCGCGAAATGGGCATTCTCTACGCACCCGATTACGTCACCAACGCCGGTGGTTTGATGAACGTCTTCGTTGAACTTGAAGGTTATTCGCCCGATCGCGCGTTGGATAAGACGAAGCAAGTCTACGATAACTTGATGAAAGTTTTCGCGATCGCAAAACGGGACAACGTCGGTACGCACGTCGCAGCGGATCGACTCGCCGAAGAGCGCATCGCAACGATCGCCAAGTTGAAGCAGTCGCATCAAGGCTTATTCTCTCGGCCGTTCTCGACTTTGCGCGAAGTGAAAAACCGCTGAGGAATCGGGCGGCTTGAAGCTCTGCTTAAGTCTGAAAGTTGACAAAGGGCATAAGGTCCAGGAACATCTCCCAGAATGGCGCAAAAAGCGCAATTGATTGGGAGATGTTCCAGTGTCTGATGTCACTCCGCAAAGTGCTTCTTCAAAATCGACCTTGAGCCAAATCGCGGCTTCCGAAGGACTTCGCAACCCGGATGCCGTTCAAGAAAAACTGCTGGCCGTAGGCAGCTGGATCGAGAAAAACGTGCGCCTGCTTGCCGGCTTACTGGCTCTGATCATCGTCCTCGTCATTGGTTACATCATCACCGATTGGTTTAACGTTCGGGCCGAGAGAAAAACTCAAGAAGCGTATTACGCGCTCGAAGCTAAGTACGCGAAAATCAAAGACGGATTTGACCGCGCTCAGCTGGGAGAGATCGCAGCCGCCGGTTCCAGCATTCCGAAACCGCAGCAGCCGACCGGCGACTTGAGAAAAGATTACGGCGCCATCCCGAACGAGCTTGAAACGTTCGCTCGCGAAAACGCGGGGACAGTGGCGGGCGCACAAGCAGCCATCCTTGCCGCCAATCTCTACCTCACGTATCGGCAGCCCGAAAAAGCCGTGGAAATCGCGCAAATTCCGGCAACGAAACTGAGCGAAAAACGGTTGATTGCGAATCTTGCGAAAATTCTGTGGGGGAGCGCGCTCGCCGACAAAGGCGAATGCAGCGAAGCGATCAAAGTCTGGGGTGAAGTCCTGAATAACTCCGCCATGACTTCGCTCCACGCCGATGCGGCTCTTCGCACGGGGCTTTGTTACGAAACTTTAAATCAGCCCGATAAGGCGAAGGAATTCTATCAAAAGGTGATGAGCATTTCGGAAGACTCAAGCGCCGCCTCAACGGCGAAAGGTCTCTTGAGGGCTTTGGAAATCAAATCACCGGCCGCGGGCAACGGCTAAGGAAAAAGCTCAATGGGAATGACGTTCGTTCTCAGTTTGTTCTCACTCGCAGCGATCCTTTCGGGTTGCACCAGCTTTGAAAGCGGTGTCCGGCGTGAGTTGGTTCTCGAAAGCAGCTGGGTGCGATCGACGGCGAAGAAAGAAAACTTAAGCTTCCGGCGCATGAACCGTATGACGCCGGTTTTCTACGAGAACGGCCCTCTTCAACTCGTCATTCAAGGCAATGCACTGGACGGAATCGTCGCCTACAACCGAGGCACCGGCAGCGAAGTCTGGCGCCTCGATCTGGAAAACGGTGTTGAAGGCGGCGCCGCTCTCGCGGGTGATCGGCTGTATTTCGGCTCCAGCGACGGCTCCTTCTACGCGGTTTCCGCCCGCAACGGGCGCGTCCTTTGGAGTACGAATTTTCGCGCTGAAACGCTCGCTCCTCCGAGTGTTGAAAATGGAGTGGTTTACGCGCAAAGCGGGGCCGACGTTCTCTATGCGCTCGACGCCGAAACGGGGAGACAGATTTGGCGCTACAACCGGCAAGTGACGGACAGTCTGTCGATTCGCGCCACCACTCAGCCGGTGGTCGTCGGCGATCTTGTTTTGGCCGGCTTTTCTGACGGCTTCCTCGTCGCCCTTAAGAAACGCGATGGCAACCTCGTGTGGGAACGGAAACTCGGCCGCAGCCAACGCTTTCATGACGTGGACTCGACCCCGGTTGTTGACGGAAAGAACGTCTACGTCGCGAGCTTCGACGCCGCTCTTTATTCGCTAAATGTGGCGACAGGCGAAATTAACTGGACGGTGAATGAAGGAGCCTATGTTCCCGTCACCCTCGGGGAAGGGCGCTTTTCCGACCGTCTTTATTATGCGACAGCCAACGGAAAGATCTTGATCCTCGACAAAGTGAGCGGAAAACAGATCGGGGAAATTCAAGTTCGAAAAGGTATCGCGACCCAGCCTGTGCTTTACCGGAACTATCTTATCTATGGAGAATCCGAGGGCGCCTTAACAGTCGCGGACGCAGAATCGGGAAGGGCTCTGGCTCGTTTCTACCCTGGAGAGGGTGTCGTGGCCCGGCCCGCAATTTGGGGAGCGACGGGTGATGCCTTCTTTATTTCGAAGGGGGCTAATCTCCACGCGCTTCGCTTGAGCTATAAGCGGGCGACCGACAATTTCCCCTGGAGAAAAGGCTTCTGAGATGCTTCACAAAAACTGGCTCTTTCGCGGCGGAAACTTGCTTCTTTCAGCTCTCCTTTTACAGGCTTGCACGAGCGGGCCGTGCTATCAATTAAGACATCCCGAACTGGCCCATCGAACATCAGCCGCGGCCAAGGCGGGTAAAGACTCAAAAGGAGAAACCGTGAGCGAAGAACCTAAAACTTCCGACAGCCGCGTTTTCGTCTATAAACCGGACGGCAGCCTCCAGTGCGGCATGGGGAAAGGCATTCCTCCGGAAGAAATGGAAAAAGAACTCGAAGGCATCAAGGTCTACTCGCGGGAAAACCGGCCTGACGGCAAGATGCATATCCAGGTTTGCGGAAGCCCGACGGGTCAAGTGAATGTCTACGAAATCCCCGCAAGCTCTTTAAAAGAGGCTGAAAAACGCGGTTTCAAAAAGTTTGAGCCTTAAGCCTTAAGAGCCAGCCTTGAGACGCTCAGCAGCCACGCCAAGGCCGGGAGCCCGTAATAGAGAGCTTTGAGCAGGCGCTCGCTCGGTTCACTACCGACTGCGCGGAGCCAAATCGATCTCACAAACTGAGCCTCTTCGTCTTCAATGGCTATGGTTCCCGCGCGGACTTTGTATTTTTCTTCAAGTTCCGTCAGTACGCAGCGGTTATTATTGGTCCGCCAGTGAATGATCATCCCGGGAACAAAAACGACGTGCAGCCATAGCAACGCAGGCCAAGGCGACATCCACGCGAGAAGGACGAATAGAAGCACGACCCAATGGGTTAAATGTATTACTTGCACCATCATAGACAGCTGCACTCAACATCCTTTGCCCGTTGCATTCTGTCAACGTGATTGATTACGACAAAGAGCCAGTGTTAAAGACACCGCAAAAATACAAGGAGTAAACCCTTGAAATACATCATTTCCGGAACAAATCGGCCTCAATCTCGCACTCGCAAGGTCGCTGAGTTTATTCAAAAGCTTTATCTTGAATTGGGTGAGGAAACAGAGATCATCGATCTCGCCGACGTTGGTTTGGAACAATTGGCGGCTGCCGCTCCTTATGGCGATGCGATGCCGGAAAAGATGCGGGCCGCAATCGAGAAAATCAACGGTGCCGACGGCCTCATTGTCGTGTGTCCGGAATACAACGGTTCGATGCCGGGAGCTCTCAAGTACTTCATCGACCATTGGTCGTATCCGGCCTCGTTTGAGTTCCGCCCCGTCGCCTTCGTCGGCATCGGCATGCGCTTCGGCGCCCTCCGTCCCGTTGAACACCTGCAAGGCGTTTTCGGCTACCGGAACGCGTTCATCTATCCGGAACGTGTCTTTATCGCCAACGCCCACACGGTCTTCAACGACGAAGGACGTTTGGTCGACGAACAAATCATTGGCCTTTTAAGAAGCCAGGCTAAAGGGTTCCAAGCCTTCACAAAAGCCCTGAGTGCTGCGGGACTCGACGCCAACTCGAGACTACGCGCAAAAAAATAAGGGCTGTTTCGAGACTTGGTTTCTTTCGCCCTGCTTTTTGAAAAATTCAGAGCCTTTTCACGTCTTCGGCACCTTCCTCGACCCAGGTGGTCGTACCATCCTCCCATAATGCAAGGAGGGTGTCCGAATGAACTGGGAACAGATTGAAGGCCGTTGGAGGGAGATCAAAGGGCGCATCCGCCAAAAATGGGGCCAAATGACTGATGACGAATTCGAAAAAATCGCCGGCAAGAAGGACGAGTTGCTTGGCTGGCTCCAAAACAAGTACGGTTATTCTAAAGAGCAGGCTGAAAAAGAAATCGACGAATTTGGTCGAAGTTTTGAACAGCAGCCTCATTAAATGGAGAATTTTGATCTCATGACTCTGCCGACGATTGAGACCGTGGAAAAGCTCTTATCGTCCGGGTACGGGATTCGCGACCGAATTCTGCGGATTGCCCGTCGCCTGGAAGCTCTGGAAGAGTATCCTCCCGAGCAGGCCCTGAGGGTCGCGGCTGATATCGTCGCGCATTCGTTGAACTCCGGCGACTCCGCATCCGCACTAACAGGGGAAAAGGATGCGGAGGTCCCGAACGCGACAAGCGCGTAAATTTTTCAACCCCCATCAAGTTCAACCGCCTTCTTCCGATCAGACTTCCGAATTGAAGGCGGTCCCATGGCCCAGCAGCGGCGACTCATTTTGAAACTCACGTCCCAGATCACAGCTTTCGTCAGCCTCGCTATCCTCGCGGCGGTTAGCTATACATTCTTGCTTTCGGCTTTTCAGGAAACCGAGACAGAATTGGGCGAACGAGGCCCATCATCCGTCCGCTACGGGGAAGACGGGGAGCCGGTTTTTTGGGATCAGTCCATCGAAGAAATCGAGCAAAGCGCCGCGAAAGATCCCGCTTTCCGGGAAGTATCCCTGCAAAAGAAGTCGAAAGAAATCTTCAAGCACTTGGGCCCTCTCTCAGCCGATGAAGCGGAAAACAAAACCGGCTTCCCCGCCAAGCGCGCTTATCGCGTGATCTTTAACTTCGCAAATTTCAAAGACGCCGTCACACGGATGAACCAGTCCGGCCAACGCCTCATCGTCTTTCATTTATTTAACGACATACGTTTACCGATTCGTCTCGAAAGACCGTCTTCTTACTCGGTGAACACCGGGGTCTATTGGGGCCAAGTCGAAGGCGATAGCGGAAGCCGTGTGCGCGTTTTCGTTGAAGGCTCCAGCATGAACGCGACGATTGAGACCAAAGGGCGCGTCTTCAAAATCGTCGCGGCCGACGGCCTAGGGCCCGAACACGTCGTTCTGGAAGAGAGATAAACCCGGAAAGACTCAAGATGTTATAATTCGGTTGAACCTGGATCACAGGATCGCGACCGACCTTCGGTGATTCTTGCAAGTCGTAAACGGTCGAATTCGAAGCCGGTCTCGCGCTTGCGGTCGCTCAAGCGTTATTTCTGATAAGTTATATTATGTTACATTAATTATATCCCAGGGCGGCGACCTGGCCCGGAACGCTCCCGATGGCTTGTCTCACGACAAGTTTTCCCGTGCCGACAACAACACCACTTAGCGGCGCGCTATGACTCCATCAGATCGATATGAATCGAGGTTTGGCGCGCAAAGAAATCGAGATTCGCTTCGACACCTTCGCGTCCGAGCCCTGACGATTTGAGGCCACCGAAATTGATCCGTGGGTCCCAGAGATTCCAGGTCGGATTCATGAAGATCCTGCCGGCCTCCAGTTTCTGAGCGATCTTGTGGGCTTTCGCGACATTTGAATGAAACACGTGCGCGACTTGTCCGAATGGCGAGGTGTTCGCGTGTTTCACGGCCTCGTGCTGATATTTAAACGACGAAACCAGGCAGAACGGTCCAGGCGCCTCTTCTTGTTGAAGAACCGAACAAAGAGTGAGGTCGTAAATAACGGTGGGTAAAACGAAATTCGTCGGATTAAGACCGGATGCGATTTCCGGTTTCCCTTGGCCGCCGACCAGAAGTTTGCCTTTTTCGCTAAGAGCCAGCGCAATTGCGGATTCGTGTTTCTTCACGTCTTCCTCACGCGCTAAAGGTCCGATATGGGTTAAGTCGGAAAACGGATCGCCGACGACCAGCTTCTTGACCTCGGCTTCAAAGATTTCCAAGAAACGCTTGTAAACCGATTCTTGAACAAAGACCCGCGTGCCCTTGGAACTCAGAGGGAAAAGTTGCGAAAGTGTCAGCCGCGCCACTTTCGCCGCGGTCTTTTCAAGATCCGTATCGGCGAAGACCAAAACCGAGTTGCACGCGCTGAGCGCCAGCTGCGTCCGCTTTAAGTTTTCAGCCGCGCGCTGCTCGATATCGCGCCCCGTCTCCGTGCTTCCGGCAAAGGCAATGGTCGAGACCGAAGGATGTTCGACTAAAAGGCGCGCGACTTCTTCTCCTCTACCCTGCACGAAATTCAGAACCCCAGGCGGAAGTCCCGATTCCTTCGCCGCATGAGCGATCAACTGCGCCGTTCCCGCCGTTAATGACGACGGCTTGGCAATCACACAATTGCCGTTCAAAAGCGCGGCACCAATGCGGGAGAGCAAGAACGAAACGGCCTCGGACCAAGAAGCGATCAGGCCGATGATTCCGATCGGCAACCGGTGGGCTGAAAATTGCGCTTTGGAAGTCGAAAACGAAGCTTCCGTCCGGATGGAATACAAGTGAGCCGTCGCCAAAAGCGCGTTGAGCCCCCGGCGGACATCGGAGCGCGACGCTGTAATCGGAACTCCGGTCTCTCGACTTTGCATTTGCGCGACTTCTTCAAGACGTCCTTCAAGCAGGCGGGCGAACGCAAGCACCTGCTGCGTTCTCGCTTCGGGCTCGAGTTTCATCCAGTTCGCCAAAGCTTTATTGGCGGCCTGAATGGCGCGGACCACGTCGAGGTGCCCCGAATTCACAAGCTTCGTCGCAACTTCACCGGTAGCGGGATTTCGTCTTTCCAGCCAGCCGCCTTCAAATGCCTCGCACCATTCGCCACCAATGAAATTCCGCGCTTCAATCATGGGAATACATCTAACCAACCGCCGCCGGGTTGTAAAGGGAAGGCGGAACTCATAAAATCGCAGGCGAGAATGAGGAACAGCTTCGACTTTTTGATTGCGAGAATCCGCTAAGAGAGCGTTTCTCCGCTTCTTTTTTCAAATGTATCCCAACCGGAGCGGGTGTTTACTGGATGCTCGACCGCTTCGGTCGAGTGATCTAGGTCGGGAAAGCCAAGAACCTCCGCGCTCGACTTCGGAGCTACCGGACCAGACAATTTAATTCCTTGCCAGCCAAAACCCAGCGTTTGCTCGCTCACGTTCAGGAAATCTGCTGGCAAGAGACCGAAACGGAGACGGGCGCGTTTCTTCTCGAAAGCGAATGCATTCGCGCTCTCCGACCCCGCTTCAACGTCGTCGGTACAACCAGCGGGTCTTATTCCTATTTTTCGGTTCATGAATCAAGCAGCGGACTGACTCTCGACCTTTCGGTTGGACGGCTGCCGGCGAATGCCGCAGACCGCACAATCGGAGCTTTCCGGGGAATCGCATCGGCGCGTTTTACGCACTCCGCTTTGGCGCGATGGATTTGGGTGAACGCGCGCGGACGTTGCGACTGGCCCGCGCGTTTTTTCAGGCGGACGCTTCCAACCCGCGTCTTCATTCCGTGGCCGGACGATGAACCGGGTCGGTGCGGCATCGATCGCGATTTGGTCAAAGCAGCCGTCGAGTTTTTTCTGCTCGGTCTTTCGCCGCTTCCGGAACTCGTGCTGCCGGAGGATGATCCCCAACCGATCCTGCAAATGGTTTGGCGCGACGACCAAATCCATCTCTCCCGCTTCTTCCATACGTGCGAAAGTCTAAAGCTCTTGCGTGAGAAGTTCGAACTCGGCGACCGTCCGCTTACGATCAGCGAAGTTGACGACCTGCGCATTCTCGCTCGAGAAGGTTCAAAACAGCATCGCGAATCTCTTCGTGATAACTGAGGACTGAGCGGATTTCTTCAAGAGGTTTCCACTCGCATCCCAAAACATACGTCGGCTCCGCAACGACGACCCCGGGATGCGGCGAGACCAGTCCGCAGAGATAAAAAGTCGTTTCACATTCAACGATCGCACCATCCCAAGCGAAGTCATATCGAGCGATGGACGGCGGAACGTTTTCGAGCGGACAAACGTCATAACCGGTTTCCTCTCGGGTTTCGCGGATCGCGGCTTGAAGAGCGGTTTCATTTTCATCGATGGCGCCGCCGGGAAGTGAGAAAAATTCCACCCGTGTCTGCGGATCTTTCAAGCGAACCATAAGCACACGACCATCGTCGACACAAACGGCAGAACCGCGACGCCGGACTCCGCTTTTACGAGGTAATTTCGTCTTGCTCGACATCGGACACGCCTCCTAAATTGAGATGATGACGGGTGCGCGCAAGAAAATCACCATCCTCTCCATCCTTCTTGGCGCCGCCTTAATAGGCGCGGCCGTGGGTGTTTATTTAAACCTACAATTGAACCGCGAAAAAGAACTCGAGAGAGCGCGGGTAACTCTTCGTGTTCTAACTTATAAGGGTTTGCTTTCGGCAAACTTGTTGAAAGAGTTTGAAGAACACGCGCAGATACGGGTACAGACCGAGGAGGTGGCGAATCCCGAGGAGCTATGGGACAGGCTTGAAACGTCCGCACTCAACCCATCACAGGCGTTCGACCTGGTTTCTCTGTTTTCCTACCAAGTGCCCCTCGCCGCACAACTGGGCCGCATCCGTGCCATCGACGAGGAGAAGCTCCCAAACATCGGTCTTGTTTCTCCCGACTTCCGTTATCTTCCGGGCGAACCAGCCTTTAAAGGCGTTCTTCCGGTTTTGTGGGGTGTTGTTGGGGTCATGCATCGCGAACCCACTCCGCCGTCGTTCCCCAAGTCATGGAGGGAACTCTTCAGCGAGAATCGTTTTAAGGGAAAACTCGCCCTCCCTTCATCGACCTTTCTCGTTTGGGAACTGGGAGAATTGCTCGGCACGGTGCCGGATTTGAAGAAAACCGTGGCGAAAATTACGTCACACGCGGTCGTCGTGTCCGATTTCTTAACCCCCGCTTCAGCCCTGACAAATGAAAGCAATCCTTCGGTCCTGGTGGTCAGCCATGGTGAAGCGGCCTTCCCTCCCCTTCAGTCCCCGGAGTGGAAGTTTACGATTCCGGGAGTAGGAGGATTTTTCTGGTCGCTCGTCTTCGCGCTCCATCCGTATTCCCGAAAAGTGAATGAAGCCCACGAGTTGCTCGATTTTCTTCTCGAGTTCCGAAGCGCCCTCAGTTTAAGCGAAAACTTCCGGCAAGCTTCAACAAACCGCCGTGTCGAGGAAAGCGATCTCGACGCGAGACTTGGGCCTTCGTATTTAAGACAAATACCGTTGCACTCTCTGGAGATACCGAAAGACTTTAACCGCGCACGGGAAATACGTGAGCTTCTTAATCAACTTAATCAATAGGACCGGACGCTGACCATGTAGGTCCATTCAGCAACCCCGCTCGGGTTGTAAATCTCGTTTCCGTATTCATCGAGGACTTTCATGAAGAGCCGCAAGCGGTGGGATTTATTCCAATCAAACTGATTTTTCGGCACTTTCACGAGCACATGAAAACGCCCTCGGTCGTCGCAAACGGCGGTCGTGCGGACTTCCTGAATCGGAGTCGTTCCTTCAAGATACCACTGGTAATAAAAAACCGATCCTGGGTAACCGCCGGTATCACAATAACCGCCGAGATCGAAACACGTCGTGCTGTCGCAAGTGTTTCCGTCCCACGGATCCGTCCGTTTGTCGAGCATAACACCGGGAACCGTCGATTCGATCTTCACGGCGTTCAAGCTGCGTTCGCACCCGGCTCCGACGCAGTCGAAACTCAAATCGGAATCGAAAAGCGGATTGTAAGTCGACTCCATCGGCGCGCAGTTTTGGAACGCGGAAAGAGTCACAAGGCCGCACAAACTCAGCGTGAGAAAGGCATAGACCATCGAGCGCCGGATTCTTCCTTCACGCATCGACCAAGGACCTCCGAAAATGCGGGGAAAGCGTGTCATGCTCCACTCTACTTATCGACAGAATGAGACAAGGACTTCAGTCCTGGCCGGATCAAATCGCGATTTTTTTCGAAAATCTTCGCCATTGTTTCAATTTGAAACATCCCCCTATAATCAAGCTCGCATGAAACACCGCCTGATCCCCCTCGTTCTCCTCATTTGTGGATGCACCCTCGGAAAAAAAGAGGAAGATGGAGTCTTCCGCTACCACCTCGCGAATGAGCCGCAGTCGCTTGACCCGGCAAGGCTCACGTCCACCGACGCCAGTTACTTTTTCAACAACATTATGCGCGGGCTCTATTCGTATTCGAATGAACGCGGTCTTGAAGCGGAAGGCGCGGAAAGCTGCCACTTCGTCACCCCGCTCAGACTTGAATGCAAGCTCGCGCAAACGTTTTGGAGCGACGGATCCGAAGTTGTAGCGGACGATTATGTCCGTGCGTTCCGCCGCCTTCTTTCCGCCGGAGGCAAGAATCCAAGTGTCGAACTTCTCAAGAACCTGAAGAACGCTCTTCAGGTCCACCAGGGCAAACTTCCGCCCGCCGAACTGGGCATGCAGGCCGTCGGCAAAGACCGACTTATCTTCGAATTCGAAAAACCCGATCCGGATTTTCTCTACAAACTCACGACGAGCGTTCTCGTTCCGACCAAAATCGACAGTTACCCGGAACGGGGGAAAGTCGAAGGGCTTTACTTCAACGGCCCTTATCGCGTCGTCCAGTGGACGCTGGGCTCCCGTCTGCATCTTGAGCCGAACCCTTATTACAAACGCGGGAACCCCGAGCGGCCACGCGTGGAAATTCTCGTCAATCTGGACGACGAACAGACGGCTCTCAATCTCTACGAACAAAAAACGCTGACCTTCCTCCGGAGGCTTCCCACAACATACATCCCGAAATACAAAGGCCGATCCGATTTCCACCAAATTCCCCTGGCGAGGTTCGATTACATCGGTTTCGGGGCCGAGTTGAAAGACCACCCAAAGCTCCGTTCCGCTCTCGCCCACGGAGCCGACTATCGGGAGCTGCAGATCATTTACGACGCTCTCGGCATTCCCGGTTGCCCGAGTCTGCCCGAAGAACTAGCGGAAGAAATGCCCTGTGTTCGCTTCGATCTCGAACGCGCGAAACGCGACTTGGCGGAAGTGCCGGCTGAAGTCCGCAAGAAGCGCTTTAAACTCTATTTCTCAAAATCGGGCGGAGACGACATTAAAAAAGGAATGGAGTGGTTCCAGGAGCAGTGGAAGAAGAACCTCGGAATCCAAGTCGACCTCCACCAAACCGAACAAGGAGTCTATCTCGCGCTCTTGCGCGAAAAACCGCCCGCGATTTTCCGCAAAGGCGTCGGACTCGAACGCCCGACGTGTCTTGCAGCATTGGAAACGTTCGCCGTCGACGGAGCGGAAAACTTCCTCCGCCTCAACGACCCGAAATACGAGCGCCTGATCGAAAGCCTTGCCCTTATTTCCCGTCCCGACACCTTCGGACGAACGACCAAACCCCCGACACCAAAGATGAAGAAGCTTTGCACCGAGGCTCTCCGCCACCTCCTGGACCAAAATGTCCTGATTCCGCTCGGCCGGATCCATTTCACGATTTTGGCCGATACGCGTTTCAAGGGCTGGAGCCTGAACGAGATGAACCAGCTCGACCTCGCGCACCTCAGATATCAGCCCTAGACATTCGGCTTTAAAGTTCAGTTTTTCCTCGGTTCTGACGATAAGAAGAACACACAGGTATTCGTTTGCCGAGGAGTCGATTCTTGAAAGCGAAGAAACTTGCGCTCGAACCGCATTCCCCAAAACGCGAGACGCGTGAAGAACGTTACCGTTCGCTCATCGACATAGGGATCGCTCTTTCGAGTGAAAAAGACGTCAGCCGGATCCTCGATCTTATTCTCGACAAAGCCCTTGAAACGACCGGCGCCGACGCCGCCAGCATTTCTCTGACGGAAAATATCCGCATCGACTCGATCGGCATCGCCCAACAGAAATTCATTCCGGTTCTGCGCTTCTACCGCAACGCCAACCGGAGCGAAAAACAGCACCTACGCGACAAGATCCTGCCGCTCGACGAAACGAGTATTGCGGGTTACGTCGCCCTGACCGGAAACTGCCTGCGCATCGACGACTGCTACCAACTCGACGACTCGCAGCCATACCGTTTCAACCCCCAGGTCGACGTCGAAACCAATTACCACACGAAATCGATGCTCACCGTCCCGATGCAGAGTCCGGGAGGGAAGGTCCGCGGCGTGCTGCAGATCCTTAACAAACTCCGTCCCGGGAGCCCGTCGGCGCTTGATAAACGCCGGCCCGTCGATACCGAAGACATCATCGCGTTCACCGACGAAGACGAACAGCTGATGAAAGTCTTCGCAGCGCAAGCGGCCATCGCGATCGAAAACGCGCGGCTCACTGAAAGCATTGAAAACCTCTTTGAAAGCTTCATCCGCGCGTCGGTCACAGCGATCGAGTCCCGGGATCCCGCGACCAGCGGTCATAGCGACCGTGTGGCGGTCTTGACGGTGGAATTCGCGCGCGCCGTGCACCAGTGCCCGGAAGGCCCCTTAAAGAACGTGTTCTTCTCGGAATCGCAGATCCGCGAAATCCGCTACGCCGCTCTTCTCCACGACTTCGGAAAAATCGGCGTCCGCGAATCCGTCTTGAACAAACAGTTCAAGCTTTACCCGCACGAGATGGAGACCATTCTTCTCCGCCTCGATTCAGCACGGGCTCGACAAGAACTTCTTGCCTGGAAAGAGGTCGCGACCGAGCTTGTCGAAATGCTCGAAAAGGGGCTGACCCCGGATGCTCCGCGCGAAAAACTGCAGGCGGCAGTGAAAAAAATCGACCAATTCGCGCAGCAACTGCAACAAGTGCGGCTTTCCATCGTTAAAGCCAATCAGCCGCAAATCGTGGAAGAGGATTTCGATATCGCATCGCTCATGTCGTGGATCAACAAGACATCCCGGGAACTCGATCAAACCCTCATCACGCCGGAAGAGATGATCAAGCTTTCGCTTCCCAAAGGAAGCCTGAGCGAAGAAGAACGACGAGAGATCGAATCCCATGTGAGTCACACGTACCATTTCTTGCGGCAGATCGCTTGGACGGAAGACCTGGCGGGCGTTCCCGATATCGCGCACGCGCATCACGAAAAATGTGACGGAAGCGGATATCCGCGAGGCCTCACGGCCGAACACATCCCGATCCAGGCGAAGCTCATGACAATCGCCGACATCTACGACGCCCTGACATCCATGGACCGTCCCTATAAACCGGCGACGAGCCCCGAACGGGCTCTTGAAATTCTCCAGACGGAGGCTCGCCGCGGAAAGCTCGACATGGATCTCCTTAAGATCTTCATCGAAGCGGGCGTTTATCGTTCGGCCGACGGAATGCGGTTTGACAAGTCCGCCTAAGGGGGCGGTTTTGCCCATTCCTCAAGCAAGGAGACCTTTCCTTTGACATCTTCCTTTCCTCTCATTTGAAATTGAGGAACTAAATGAAACCGCTCCTATGGGAGGAAGGGAAATATGGCAAAGAAAGCAGCAAAAAAAGGCGGTAAAAAAGAAATCTTGATCGTCGGCAGCAAAATGAAAGACGCAATCCGCAGCAGCGGTTGCAACGTTTCCGGAGATGTCATTGAATTCCTGAACGAAAAAGTTCACGCTCTCATCGCAGACGCGGTCAAGCGCGCGAAAGAAAACGGCCGTAAAACGGTCCGTGGTTACGACTTCTAATTTTCTCTCGCAACTTCAATTCCAGGCGGTCGGGGCGACTCGACTGCCGATATCCACTTTTTTTGAGTTCCGGGACTTATGACGACCTCATCAAAATCTTCAGTCGCCTTTGTTACGGGTGCCGGGAGCGGAATTGGCCGCGCCGTCGCCGAACGTTTTTTATCCGAAGGCTGGAAGGTCGTCGTCCTTGGCCGCAGGCCTCAGCCGCTTGAACAACTCAAAACCTCCGCCGGACATGACCGCGTCCTGACCCTTCCGTGCGACTTGATGGATCCCGTTCAAGTCCAAGATATGGCAGCTCGGTTATCCAAACACAGCGAATTTACGGGAGGGCTCAAAGTCCTCGTCAACAATGCCGGCCGTTACGTCCGTGCAGCGACCGAAAAGTGCGCCGACGAGGTTTGGCGAGATATGTGGGAAGTGAACTTTCTCGCCCCCGTCCGCCTCACAAGGATCTTGTTGCCCTATTTGCGGGCTAACCAAGGCGCGGTGATCAATATATCCTCAACGCTCGGATTGCGACCGGTAGCGGAAACAGGCGCGTATTCAGCGGCGAAAGCCGCTCTCGTCAACTGGACACACACATTGGCGCTGGAGGAAGCCCCTCACAAAGTGCGGGCGAATTGCATTTGCCCCGGCATCGTCGACACTCCGATTCATCAGCTTGTGACCAAAACCGAGGCTGAAAGAGCCGCATTCGACCGTATGCAGCCGTTAGGACGCGTAGGCCGGCCGGAAGATATCGCCCATGCGGTATGGAGTCTATCCGGCCCAGGGTCCGAATGGATCACGGGCGCCGTTCTCAAAGTTGACGGCGGCATCGATCTCTAATGAAGTGAATAAGAGATGAGTACAGAGCGAATGGTGGTCGCGCGCCGACGAATGTTTTCTTCGGCCCACCTGTACAAACAAAAACGGTTTTCACATGAGGAAAACCAACGCGTGTTCGGTCTTTGTTATACTGAACACGGCCATGGCCACAATTACGTCGTAGAAGCCTTCGTAAGTGGTCCCATCGATCCGAACACCAAGCTCGTCGTGAATCTGAACCACCTCGATCGGATTTTGGATTCGGCGACCCGGCCGCTTGAACACCATCACCTCAATTTCGATGTTCCGGAGTTTTTAGACTTGGTCCCCACGACGGAAAACATCGCCCTGTACCTCCGGAACCGCATTAAAGCCGAACTCGCAAGCTTAAACTCAAAACTTCAAGGACAGCTTGAACTGCAGAGACTGAGACTGTTTGAAACGGAAGACCTCTGGGTGGAGGTTTGGGGATGAGCCCGATCGTCGAACTGACTCGTGAAGTCGTCGTCCGCTCGCTGCACCGGCTGAGTTCGCCAAACTTGAGCGAAGAAGAGAACGCAGCCCTCTACGGCAAATGCGCTCGTCTCCACGGCCACGATTACCGGGTACGCGTCACGTTACGCGCCCCGGTCGACGACAAAACCGGCCTCGCCTTCGACCGCGATAGACTCGATAAGATCCTCCTTGCTTCGATCATCGAGCCACTAGACGGCGCCGACCTGAATGATCTTTTCGCCAACACGGCAGGCGAGGCGCTCGCACGTGCCCTTTACTTGCGGCTTAAACCGCTCTTCCCGGACGGGGTGCTCGCACGAGTCGGAATCCAGGAAACCGCGAAGAATTACTTCGAATTTCCACCCGCGGAACCGTATTCATAAACCGTGACGGCGTCGAAATCTTTCCACTGTCCGTCCACTTTACGCTTCACTTGCGAGCGACCGTTGATTTCAAGAAGCTTTTGACCGTCGGCTGAAACATACCAGTACAACGGATTCACCAGGGCCGCGATGATGAAGCTTGATGGCTTCATTTTCAAGACATAGACCTTTTGCCCGTCCCTTTCGATCTCACGCTCGCGGACAAATTCGAAACCGACACTTTCTAGACGGTCGACAACCCCCAGCCGTACCGCCACTTTTTCCCCTTTCACGATCTTATCCCAATGTTTGCGAAGATACGGAAGGGCCGACGAACCGACAACGAAGTTATCCCCTGCTTTTTCCGACGCAGTCTTCGTTTTTCCGTCTTTCGTGTAGGTGAAATGAGCTTTTCCATCTTTGACCTCGATCGTTCCCTCGGCGTTGATCTGATTCTGCTTCACATGGTAACGACGGAACACTTCCCCCTGCCCGGTTGTCGCAAACTCCACGGTTTCAACCGCCGCGACGGAGCCATCGGCCGCATCTATGAAGGTGTTCATTAGAATTCGCGTGCCGCCCTTCTCTTCAGCTTCCTGTTTATAGGTGAAAAGAAGCTTCTCCTTTTTGCTGTCTTCGTAAACTTTCGCCGAAAAACCCGTATCAGTCGCGAACGCGGACGCTCCCAGCCCCAAGAAGAGCAAGAGCACCGCAACACCTGAAAACCTAAGCAGAAAATTCATTGATTCCCTCCGTTTCCGATTTCACCCTACCATTTTCGCACAAAGATGCTAGGCTCAACACCCAATGGAAACCGTCCGCTTGTCGAAACTCATGGCGAACCGAGGTCTTTGTTCCCGTCGGGAAGCCGAAGAACTGATCGTGAAAGGCTGGGTTAAGGTTAACGGCCAGGTCGTGGACCAGCTGGGAAGCAAGGTGCCCATCGATGCCGTGATCGAACTCGCTCCTGAAGCCCGGAAAACCCTCCAGAACCTCGTCACGATCCTGCTCAATAAACCGATCGGCTATGTCTCGGGTCAGCCTGAGAAAAACTATAAGCCTGCGGTCCGCTTGATCACACCGGAGAACCAGATTCGCAACTCGCCGGACGAACCGAAACTCGAACGCCGCCATTTCGAGGGTCTTGCGCCCGCGGGCCGGCTCGATATCGACTCACAAGGCCTTCTCGTGTTTACGCAGAACGGCCAGATCGCCAAGCGCCTGATCGGCGAAGACAGCGGAGTCGAAAAAGAGTACATCGTCCGCGTACGCCCCAAGAAAGGGGTGCGTACCGACATTCGCTTGACCGATGAAGAGCTCGCTCTCCTCAACCACGGACTTTCGCTCGACGGAAAGCCGCTCAAACCCGCGAAGGTCGAATGGGTCAACGAGGACCAGCTCCGCTTCATCCTGAAAGAAGGTCGCAAACGCCAGGTGCGTAGAATGTGTGATGCCGTCGGCCTTGAGGTCACCGGACTGAAACGTGTCCGCATCGGCCGCGTGAAACTGGGCTCACTGCCCGAAGGAAAATGGCGGTTCTTAAGGCCCGACGAAGAATTTTAATTGAGCCCGATCCGCCGCTCGTACTCCGCCCGCGCCGCCTCTAAAACCTCGAGTTCGTATTCGGTAAACCCGGCCTGGCGCCGCAATTCCATCGCCAGCCGTTCCCGCCTGGGCACGGTGTAGACCAAAACCGCCATCCTTTCCCGGAAGTCGGTCTCAGGATCAATATGCAGTTCCTCGGCCACACGCCGGTACCAACGACTGCCGAAAGCGACGTGCCCGACTTCCTCATCGACGATGGTTTTGACGGTTCGATTGACGTACTTATTGGCGACGCCGACCAAGCGGCGAAGGATCGACTCGCCAGCGTCAAGCCCGGACGCTTCCAGATACCGATGCACGACCAAAATCCGGTCAAGCAAACTATCTTCCGGAGAAACCGCGTTCCACAGCGCGAGATGAGCCGGCCAAGAACCCCAGTCGAAACCAAGATCTCGTAAATCGCGAAGACAAAGTTTTAAGTGGCGACTTTCTTCCAACGCCAAGTCCGCTAGCTCTTTACGGAACTCGGGATTCGCATCGGGAAATTCATAGAGCGTGCGGACGGCCAGTTCCATAGCCTGCAGCTCGATGCTTGCAAGATCATGAATCAACCGGGCCTGCCCATCGCGGGAATTCAATCCCGGCTTCGGCGGCAACTCTGCCGCCATCACGACCGGCACGTCCCGGCCGAGAGTGATCCCGTCCCCTCGATAAAAATCCGACCGAGTCAACAAAGATGTGAGGGCCTCCGGAAGGAACCGGATCTTTTCATCTACATTCCTGATGGAAAACCATGCTGTCGGCGTCATTCCCCCTTGGTGCCACCATGCGGCAGTTCCGGGCAAACAAAAATTCTGGACACCTCGCGGAACGTCACTTTAGTTTTCTGAAAAGTATGGGAAAGAGCTGGAAAAATCCGATCATGGCGGCGAATGCCGCAAAAAAAGGCGCCAAATTCACAAAACTCGCTCGCGAAATCCAAGTCGCGACCAAACTCGGAGGACCTGATCCCGACGCCAATGCGCGCCTGAGAGCCGCCATCGAAGCCGCTCGCGACGCGGCTATGCCGAAAGACACGATTGAACGCGCGATCAAGAAAGGCGCGGGTCTCCTCGATGACGGCAACCAAATCGAAGAAATCACGTATGAAGGTTACGGTCCGCACCAAGTTGCCTTCATCGTTGAATGTCAAACCGATAACCGGAACCGGACGTCCAGCGAAATCAAGAACATCTTCAACAAGAACGGCGGACGCCTCGGCGAGATCGGTTCGGTCGCCTGGATGTTTGACCGCATTTGCCTGATTGAAGGAACGAATCCGAACGTGAAAGACCCAGAAGAAGAGGCGATCGAAGCGGGGGCCAACGACGTCGAATCGTTAGGCAACGAAGTCTATCGCTTCACAGGAGCTCCCGAAGACCTGAAAGCAATCGAAACGGCTTTAGTTAATCGGGGCTGGAAAATCACGACCGCCGAGTTGTCTTACAAAGCAAAGAACATCACCGAACTCACGGAAGAACAAAAGAAAGAAGTTTACGAGTTCGTTCAGCTTCTCGACGATAACGACGATACGAGTCGCATCCACGCGACGATCGACCTCTAAACTGGCTCACTTTCGTGGTGATGAGCTAAGCGACGGAATTGACAAGGCTTTCTCGACTGGGATTCTCCTTCACGAGGTTGAGCGAGGTGATACGCG
>CALBDW010000022.1 GCA_937927435.1 uncultured Bdellovibrionales bacterium | reverse complement strand
ATCCACAATCGCATTCATCCCAGCATCCGCAGAACGTCGTGCTGATCTTTTGAAGCGCCCCGCGCAGCAGCTCTACTTGCTCTTTCAGTCGCTGAATCTCTGTTTCACGAACAGGTTTGAAGTGAAGCGTCATTTCACCTTCAACGATGCATTCGGTTCCACACATTAGGCATTTGGTTACTTCCGGCTTGTTCATAATTCGACCTTTCCTCGCTCAATTATTTTCACTTCACCTTCGAGCGTTCTAGGATTGTAGTTCGAGAAGTCAACAAAAAGACGCCAATGCAGGCGAGCAAAAACATCGTGAGAATACATTTTGTTTCATCACTCATCCCATCCCCTCACGTTCGATGCGATCAGCGAGCGCGGTACGGTCGCGCCGCTTTTTGCCCATGAGCGCGTCTACTATTTCTGTATTCTCAGCCAAGCGATCCAGCAGTCTGCTCAACCACAGCTCGAACACTCTCTTGTCAGCACTCGTGTGAAACTCTTTTGGCCCTTCGCCAATCAGATTTTTCAGTCGTTCACGGATTTCGGATTTATCGATCATTCCTCACCCCTGTTTCGTTTCAGCGTCACCGCTCGGACACTCACACGCACTCCAGTTATCGCAAATAGCGCAGTACCTTCGATCATCTGCCATTTGAGCCAACATTCTCATGCTATGAACTCCTTCGCCGCTTTGATGAATTCCGCCGCCGCTTGGGCAACGATTGCATTGCCGTAACACCGCAATCGTCCCACTCTTTCGGGAGCCCCATTAGCCAACGGGAATGTGCCGGGTTCAACTGGCCGAAATTTCCCGTCTCGGCAAAAGATCCAGTCAGCAGGCCCCCAGAATCCACGAGTTGCGCTTGCAAATTGAGGGATGTCAGCGACACTCCGATACTCAAGCCTGATTCCTTTACAGCTTTCTTCCTCGCCAAGAATTGCTCCGGTGTGCTGCCCGTGGCATCGTTCGCGATCGGTGATGGCCATGCCGCGAGTGACGCTATCGTGAAAAGTTTCCGACCCGTGGACTTCATCGGTTCCACTCCGCCCGTGCAATCGCAGGCCCGCGGACTCGGCCAAGTCGCAAGCGCTGCCGCTACCGGTAATCGATCGATCTCCTGATTCGAGCCGCCATTCGGCCCATCTTGCGCGCACGTTGTGGGCCACGAACCAAATTCTGGATCGGATGTGCGGCGCGCCGACGCCACAAGCTGGAAATACGATCGGCGCGATGGCGTAACCTTCTCCTTCCAAGTCAGTCGATACAATGTCGAGCCAAGCGATGCCGTCACGAGACGCAACCTGTTCGCCAAAGATTGTGTCAGGGCGATACTCTCGAATGAGCCACTGCCATGCGGGCCATAAGTGCCGCTCGTCAGAAGTCCCTTTTCTTCTGCCTGCCGCGGAGAAAGGTTGACATGGACACGAGCCAGTCCAGACCGGCTTGTCATCGGGCCATCCTGCGAGTCGGAGCGCGTAGGACCAGACGCCGATTCCGGCGAAGAAGTGATGTTGTGTGAATCCTTCAAGATCGCTTGGTCTGACATCCCTGATATCCCTTTCATCGACTTCGCCAGCAGCGATAAGTCCTTCCTTGATGAGTTCACGAAGCCATGCTGCTGCTTTCGGATCGATCTCGTTGTAATAGGCCCTCATCGAGCGTTGTCCTTCAGAATCGTTGTCGGACCGTGAGTTACTAAATAGATGTCGCATCGAACGTAATAATCATGCCTCACACTCCTTTAGCGCATTCTCTGCGATCTCGGTCTTCGAGCGCAGCCTTTAAACGCTCTACTTGCGCTTGCAATTTTTCTCGTTGCTCTCGAAGCATTCCAATTTCCATGCACCGTGCGTCGCTTGGGTTCGTGAGCGCCGAAAGTTCTTCCTTCAATCGCTCGTTTTCTTCTCTCAATCGCCGGAGTTCTGATTCGCTCTTCTCAAGTTCCCAGCGTTTAATGCTGCCAAGACCCATGCAAGCGGGGCAGAAAATGAACTCATCGCTTTTGTCGGTAACGTCTCGGCTCATCGCTTTTCGCTCCCTTCCAACCCAAACAAAACACGCTCAATCGCCAATCCAAGAGTCGCATCAAGCTGTTTGTTGGCGTTTTCTAATGTCGCGTAGGCTTTAGCGAATGCCTCCCGAAACTCTTCTCGAGTCAGCGTGATCTCGCCAGGCAAAACTTCGCGAGCCAGGAAAACGCCGAAGCCGCGCTTCATCCGTTCGGTCGTCACCTCGTCCGCAATGACTTTCGTTTCGCCGAAAGCGTATTCAATCTCTACTGTCCGCCTGTTGGCGGCTGGGGTCACATCTGTCTTGGGCATTTCAAACTTCATCTCTCACTCCCCTTTGTTAGTTGTCTCTTTCACGTCAAAATGTTGCCTTGCTTCAATGGCCACATGCCAACAAACACCGCTCGCGCCGCTTAAACGCCAGCAGCAACCGCGTTCTCTTACATCCTTCGCGCACGCCAAAACCTTCTGGGCTTAAGCTAAACATAGTCTCTCCATTGCGGATGCTCGTGGTAACTCAAGGCCCACACGACAAGCGCAATCGTCACGACAAAGCCCGAACCAAAGCCAATCAAAAACCATGCGAGTGCGGTCATCGCTACTCCAATGCATAAAGTTCTATTTCCGTTTTCGCCTCGAGCGGCTTCTTACGATCGCCGTAAATACGCGTGGCGTGAATCACTTGAATCAAACGATCGTCTTCAATCACGCCTGCTTTCGTTAGCGCATCCTGTGGTGCCTCTAAAAGATTCGACAAATCAGGCAGCGATCGTCCGTTTTCGAGCGTGAAATGGATTTTCATTTCAAGCGGTTCTCGTATCGTATCCATTCCACGCATCGCTCGTTTCATTTCAAGTAACGCTCTTTGCTCCCATTCGTAGAATTGCGGCGTGTACACGACACGTGTCTGTCCCCATCGTCTCACAACCTTCTGTTGATTTTTTTTAACCGCAGGTCTGCCAAGTATCGTGCATTTAAAAAGAAGACGTTCATCGCTCATGTTGTTCTCGTTTCAGTAACTCATCTCTTTCTGCCATTACTTCCTCAAGCCGCAGTCTTAAAGTGCAGTTTTCATCACGCAATTCCTGAACTTGCTTCTTTAGATTTAAGATTTCCAAGTCACTTCCTGCGAGCAAAATCTTAAGCGCCTCGATGAATTTATCCCACCATCGTGTGAAACCAATCATCTGCGCCCTCCGCGCTTGATTCCAATCCGCCACTTTTCCAGTTCATCAAAACGCTTGATCCAATCAAGCATCGTCGAGTGACTAACGCCGAGCGATTTCGCCGCTTTCACGGGATTGCCTGCAAACATCTCAAGTCTTTCATTCGCAAGTTTCAGTTTGATTTCGTGAAGCGTTGGTAAGTTGTTCATGCGATCTCCAACTCAAGTTGCGTTTTAAAATTCCAATCCTCTATGCGCTTCAAAGCCATTTCCCGATATTCCGGGTTTATTTCTATGCCGAGAAATTGGCGTCCGTGTTTCTTACAAACAATTCCGGTTGTGCCAGCCCCGGCGAATGGGTCAAGCACCAAATCGCCAGGTCGTGAGCCAGCGAGAATACAAGGCTCGATCAAATCTGGGGGGAATGTTGCTAGATGAGCGCCTTTGAATGGCTTGGTCGAAACCGTCCAGACCGAGCGTTTGTTCCTCGTGTTGTTGGGAATCCTCTGCCTTACTTTTTGGGCACGACCAAGTTGATGTTCCCCGGTTTTCCCAGTGTGAAACTGAGATCCGCGCCAGCCGCAAGTAGCCGGTTCTTTAATCGCCTCATTATCGAAGAAGTAACGCTCCGATTTCGCGAGTAAAAAAATGTACTCGTGCGCTTTGGTGCATCGATCGCGCACTGATTCAGGCATCGGGTTCGGTTTGTGCCAGATCACATCCTGCCGGAGATACCACCCAGGCTCTACAGCAATCCTCGGTTCGACCATCCAAGATGGAAGATCGACATTCTCACGAGCATTCAGCTTCTGGAGTATTTCTCTGCACAGCAACTGCTTTGCGAGAGCGTCCTCTGGGATCTTTGCGCCTCGCTTCGTTTCGTAGCTGTCTCGAACGGTTTGCAGGTTGTAAGCGACAACAGCCTGCTTTCTCTTAACCAACAGGTACGGATAGATCTCGGCCAAGATGTCGGCAGCCTTCCTGCTGTGTATGCGCCACTGGTAGGAACCTCGCTGTCCGCCTTGGGACGGCGGTTCCTGCTTGGGAGATCCCTTTCCGTACCCGGTAATTTCACAGCAGCGAATGATTGGCTCAGGGTCGCACATCCGCACCTGAAGGATTGGCGGGTAACTGTTTCCTGACCCATGCCCGGACTTGCACTCAAGCGCGGTGATGCAACCTTCACCGTCGATCAGCGCCGCCAGCCATGCGCGGTCGATCCTGTCCTTGATCCGGACGCGCTCGTACGGCTGTTGCAGTGCGAATGCAAGACGCCAAGGAATGCCGACTAGGTCTTTAGGTTTGAGGCCATTTGGAATTTTGCAGGACTTTCCTAGCTGAAAATGAGTCCCTTTGTTTGACGATTGTTTGTCGGAAAGCTTTAACGAACCTCGGCCCTGTCCACCGGCGTAACTATCGCCAAGGTTGAGCCACAGCGTTCCGTCATCTTTCAAAACACGTCGAACTTCTCGAAACACTTCAACTAACTTCTCGACGTATTCTTCCGGCGTTTTCTCAAGGCCGATCTGTCCATGAACTCCATAATCGCGCAGTCCCCAGTATGGCGGGGACGTAACGCAAGTTTGCACCGACTCAGACTCAAGAGTTTTCAATGTTTCTAGCGCGTCGCCGAGAAGAATCATGCGTTCCTCTTCATGCGTTGAATTCTCGCCTCGAGGCGAATGCATCTGACTTCGAGTTTCAAAATCCGCTCTCGTAACGTTTTGTTTTCCTCGATCGTGCGAATGAGTTCCTCGCGCAGCCAATTCATGTGCTGTTCGCGTTCATCGTTATATGTGTTCGGATGATAAACTGTTGACATCACAAGACCCCGGAAGTCTGAGAAATGAACTCAAAACTTCTTTTGCTGATGCGAGCTCGCCTTGCGCTTTAGGTGTTGCGCTTGGAAGGCCGATCGCGTCCGCAATCGCTTCGTCTGAATGCGTAAGCTGTGTTTTCGCAAGCTCCCGCACTTGCGCTTGAAACACGGTCGGATCAATCGAAAGGCCAAGATGTTCGCAGATGTATGACCACCCGCCTTGTTTTTGAACGACTCGCCAGCCAACTTCGCCAATATAGGCTCGCGCTTCTTGCGGATTCGCCCATCCGAATTTCGGGACGGCCGCAGTGATTCGTGCGGCGATTTCGCGTGCAGCCGACTCAGGATCGACTTGCGGCTGAACGATCTCTCGAATTTGTGCGGGTAGCGGCATCGTGCGATTTTTCGGATTGCGTCGATACTTCTCCATTGCATCGCGCACCTGCGCGAAGTCGAGATCCGAAAGATCGTCGGCGTACATTCGCAGGACAACATCGTCCAGTCTCATGCGGTAATAGCCCGCATAAGCCGCCCAGAGGGCCGCCAGTTGATTTTTTTCAGCGGGGGTCATAGTCACCCCCTGCCAGCCTGCGGATTTGGTTTTTAAGCGATTCTGACGCTTCGGCGTTTTTCGCATCTTGCGCTGTGACAACTTGACCGGTCGCGAGAAAGTTTTGGACCTGGTTTAAATTCGCAATCAGCGTCGCGACATCATGCGCCTTTGTGATGAACCACGAGTTGTTCATCGCGATGTAGGCGTTGATGAGGGCCTTTGCTCTTTCCTCGCCAACCGACTCCCCAAGGTTTTTGAGAAGCTTGCCGTCTTGCGGACGAATCACCGGATTGACGCTGTAGCGCTTGCGGTATTCGTCGCAGTAGTGCGCAACGAGAATTTTTCCGATTTGAGCGGGAGCGATAGCGACCTGCGCCGCAGGCGTTTCCTGAATTTCGCGCCCTTTATTTTCTTTTATTTTCTTTTCTTTTCTTTTCTTTTCTTTTCTATTAGAGGGCAAATTTAGCAGTCTAACTAGTTGATTTCTTTCGAGTGACTGTAGCGCCGTCACGACGTCGTAACGACTTTGTCCGATACTGGTCGTGAGTTGCTGGCGTGTTGGTCGAATCACCGCCGAGTAGTCGTCAGCACATCGTGCAAGCAAGATCACGTATAGGAGACGCTCTACTGGCGTAAGCGTCGCGACTTTGTGATCGTCAAAAATGCGTTTTGCGACCGGGAAATAAGCGTGGTTTTTCTTAAGCCCGCCTTTGTGTTTTTCCCAGTTGAGAACCTCAATTTCGAAGACCTCGTTTGCCATCCCCCTGCGCCTCCCCCTGCGCCCCATTGGCTGCTTTGAAGTTGTTGCGGTTATGTGATGAAATCAAAAGCAGATGGACATTCGTTCAGAGCCCCGAAAACCCACCGGGGTAACAAAAGGGGAACAAACTGATGTTGAAGGTTGTGGCAATTGTTGTTTCGGCCACACAGCGATCATCGTAGGAAAAAATCTGTGAAGACTTGAGGTTATCTGAATAGAGGTGGTGGTCGCTGCAGGAACACAACTGAAATTCCGGATATCTACGTGATGTTGATTAGTTATGCCCTCTTCTGTAAGGCAAAGGGTAACATTTGGGGTAACATTCGCTGCGCATTTTTTGTGCATCACACTGACACCTCATCAATTAAGTCGATTGTGTTGAGAAGATCCTCGTCCGAAAGGTTGAGATAAACTTTCTGATACATCCGAAGGCTCATGCCCAATATTGTGCAGGCAATCGCTGGATTGACGCCACGTTTCGCAAACTCTGTGGCTCTTGAATGCCGAAGGTCATGGAATCGAAGGCGACCTTTGATGCCAGCGGCTTGCTTTACAGCTTTCCACTCTTTGTCGATGATTTGAGCCGGGATGTGTTTATCCCCGCGCTTGGCAGGAAAAAGAAACCGGCTATCTCCTGACGCCTTGATTGCTTTCTCAAGCAAATGTTCAAGAGACTTTGGGACACCGAGAACACGCGGAAGTCCGGTTTTCGTATCGTCTTCGGTGAGAATAATAAAATAACGTCCGTTCTTCTTGTATATGCGCTTTTTCTCAAGTGCTCCGATTTCCATTTTTCGCATTCCGAGAATATCGCCGAGACCAATGATGAGTTTTGCACGATCGGAGCCGTGCTTTCTCAACGCTTCGCGTTCCTCATCCGTAATCACGCGACCTTTCTTTTTGTCGTGATGGCGTTTCTCGGACTTCGGAAGTTTTAACTCCGGCATTTGGTCCGGCGTAATAGCGCCAGCCTTGAGCATGAAATGAAAGATGTTTCCAAGGTACTTATAGATATTAAAAACCTGGCCGTCGCTTCTTTCGCGATACCAAATAAGAAAGTCAGAGATGATCCCTTTATGAATTTGATCAGGTCTTAAATTTCCAAAATATGGATTGATGTGATTCTTAACGATGCTATCGAATTTCTTAAGCGTGGCATCTCTCGTTTCGTTTGCCACTTTCTCTTTTCGCAAGTCTTCTATGTATTCTTTTATGAGTTTCGCGGGCGCATTCTTTTCTTTCGGCGTCTCTTTCCCGAGCTCTTCAAGCGCCCTCGGAAGAAAATTAAGAGCTTCAAGGTAACTTGTCGTTTGAAGGCTTTTCTTTCTGATTTTATTGCCGACACGAATAACGGCCCAAAAAATACCGCTCATCTCATCGCGATAAAGATGAGATACTGAGTTGCCTTTTTTGTCGCGGTACTTTTTTAGCTTCGACATTTAATCACTCAGGCTTGGTGAAGTATTTTGCTTTCCATTCTTCAAAAGCTTCCACCGGGATCGCATAATTGCCGTTGAACACGAGAGTACGAAGGCGTCCTTTTTTTATTTCACGCCGAATTGTTTCGGTGCACTTGCCGACAATTTTGGCGACATCACCAGTCGAATAAAATGCAGCTTGTTTGATTTTCTTCGCTCCCATTTTCTACCTCACAAAACCGAGGCGCCCGCGCCGCCTGGCGAGGTGATCAGGTCGACGCGGGAAACGCCTCGAAAATTATTACGCATTCGATATACCTAAAAGTTGAAGCGAGGCCGCTCGCTTCAACAAAGCCGCTATCAATCCACACGGGGGTTTGTGGCGACAGCGGCTTTGCTCAAGCGAGTTAGTCGCTTTCAATCTCTTCCGTCTCCACTTCCGCAATTTCGCAGTTCGGACAAAATACGAAATGTTCTTCGTGGTCCGGCGTCGCAATGATATCGACCTCTTCACCGCAATGAGCGCATATAGTGATTCGACGCCTGCGAATGCGCGGTTTGATTTCGCCGTCTCGAATTGTGAGAACGTCAGAGAGTCGGGTCACGCCGGTAACCTCAGCTTTTTCAATTCCTCGTTCTCTCGAATGAGTCGCTCAATGAGTTCGAGCAAAACTTCATTGTCGCGCAACCCTTTGTACTCGATCGCTCCACGCCGGACGTGCTCGCGCATCATGAAAACGTGTCTGCGCAAATTCTCAAGCGCGTCTTGTTCTTGTTTGGAAAGAGTCATGCTGAAACTCCTTTTTTGAAAGCTATAACTTCGTTGT
>CALBDW010000021.1 GCA_937927435.1 uncultured Bdellovibrionales bacterium | reverse complement strand
CGGCCCTTCACCTAGGGGAATCAGCCCTTTCATCCCCACGAAGGTGAGCCAGTTTACGAGGGCTCCGCGCGGAAGCCCTCGTGTTTCAAAAGCCGGATCCGGTTATCTGAAATCGTCCACTTCTTCGACGTCCTCAATTTCCTCGATATCTTCTTCCACGTTACCGATTTCGTCATCTGAGCCGCGAATCCGATTTTCAAGTTTGGTGAGTTTGTCGGCGATAAGCGCTTTTTGTTCGTCGGTGAGAGTCGCATGGAACTCTTGGATTTTCCTGAACAAGCGGTCGAAATTCTTTTGTGCCAGCATTTGCTTGCGCATGAAGATCCGTTTCGCTTTTACCGGATCCAAGCGGTCGGACTGGATCATTGACTTCAGTTCTTTGACGATTCTTAGTCTTTCGGACTTGCTCTCTTCACGGACCTTGAGAATTTCCTGTTTGACCTCCTCTAGCTTGCTTTGCTGGGTTTCATCCAGGTTGAGCCTTGTCGTGATTTCCTCGGTCGCGCGATTCAAGCGTTCTTCGCATTTTTTTCCACCGTGATGGAATCCTGAAAGAAGCCCGATCGCGGCGAACGCAGAAATGAAGGCCGTACTGAACCGTCTTAGATGGAACGTTTGCATGGACCACCTCCTTTTGCGTTCATGTTACACCCCGTCCGGTGGCAAATACTTATAAAGCCCGTGAACGAATCGCCAAGCGAGAGCGGAAGAATATTGCTTGATGGAGCCGCATTCCTTTACGTGAATTCCATGTTGTTTGCGCCGTCTTCTTCTAGCATAAAGTGGATATGAAGAGCGTTCGCAAAACGTATAAGAAAGAAGATTTTCCTGTTTCGGAAGTCCGCCGTTTTCTCGAGCCCGGTCCTATCATTCTGGTGAGTTCGGCTTGGAGGGGCCGGCGGAATATCATGACAATGGGTTGGCACATGATCCTGGGATGCGAGCCCTCGCTCGTCGGCTGTTACGTCTGGGATGAGAACTACAGCTTTGAAATGATCCGGAAAAGCAAAGAATGCGTGATCAACGTCCCGACCGCGGATATGGCATCGATAGTTGTCGGAATCGGCAATACTTCCGGCCGTGATGTCGACAAGTTTTCGAAATTCAAGCTCACGCCCCAAGAAGGAGGTGTGGTTCAAGCTCCTCTCATCGAGGAGTGCTTTGCGAACTTCGAATGCCGGCTCGTCGATTCGAGTCTTATTAAGAAGTACAACCTGTTCGTCTTCGAAGTGGTGAAGGCGCATGTGGCGGTATCGCCTAAGTTTCCGGAAACCATTCATTATCGCGGAGACGGCCTGTTTATGATTTCGGGGCCGACAACGAGCCGCTATCGTAAGGACTTTAAACCGGAGAACCTCTAGACGGGAAAATCGTGCACAACGGCGTTTTCATAAAATGTGCGGAGCTTCGCATTCAATTTCCGGAAGCCCATCGGGAATGATCGATTTGAATGCGCGGTTCTGTTCTTCAGGGCCCAGAAACCAAATCACGGCCTCGCGGGCGATCGAGCTGGGAATCACATGAACTCCGCCATACTCGCGATATTTCACGTTATATCCGGCGCTAACGAGGGCCTGCGCGATTCGTCGGCTGCAATGGTCGATCGGCAAAACGCGGTCCCACACTCCGTGAGAAAGATAGATTGAGGGGGAACCACGTAATTGTCCTGGCACCATGAAAGCGGGCGAAAACGCGATGATGTGAGAAAACAGATCTCCATTTGTAAGGCCGAGGGAGAGGGCATAGGTCGCCCCGTCGGAGAATCCGGCGATCGCCAAGCGGTTTCTGTCGATTGGGTAGAGGGAAAAAACATTGATCAGGGCGTGGTCGAGGAATTCGACGTCGGGGCCGTAGTTTTCCGTAATGACGTCCCAAGTTGGGCCTCGCGAGTCGGGAGCCAGAATAATGAAGCCCGTCCGCTCGGCCAAGGTCTGCAGGAACAAAACGGAGCTTCGCGCGTTTGCCCCGGCCCCGTGGAGCATCACGATCATCGGCGCTTTGCAGTGGCTTTGGTAAGACTGAGGAATGTAAAGGAGGCCGTCGCGGCCGTCTTCCAAACCGAGTTGCCTTAATCCTTTCTGAGCCGAGCGCTCTAGCGGACTCTGTGGGGCAGGGGCGCTTAAGACCCCTCGTTCGTACATGGACATGGCGACTCCCTCCGCTTCAGGTTCGCGAAGATCGGGGACAATTGCTTGAATTTGGCTCAATATTTCGATGATATGATGACAAAAACGGAGGGGACGTGCTTCACGCCAGCCGAATGCCGACGTACTTCATTTCTCATGGCGGCGGTCCATGGGCTTTTATGGAAGGCGAATTCCGCAAGGCATTCGCGAATCTTGAGCAATGGCTTCTGGAGTTCCCTCGGGAATTGCCGTCGAAGCCGAAAGCGATCCTGATGATTTCCGGTCATTGGGAGGATAACGATTTCGCCGTCATGGCGAACCCGAATCCGCCGATGGTTTACGATTATTACGGATTCCCCGAACATACTTATTACGTCAAATACCCGGCACCCGGGGCACCGGAATTGGCTGAGAAAGTGCGCGAACTTATCTCGAAGGCCGGATTCAAAGCGCATCTCGACTACGAACGTGGCTTCGATCACGGTACCTTCGTTCGTCTGGCGGTAACATATCCGAATGCGGATATGCCGATCGTTCAGCTTTCGATCCGCTCCGACTACGACCCGGAAGCGCATTTACGGATAGGCCGTGCGCTTTCCCCGCTTCGCGACGAAGGCGTTCGCATTATGGGAAGCGGTCTGAGTTATCATAACCTGAGACTTTTTGACGCGAGAGCCGCCCAACCGTCGCGGGCCTTTGATTCTTGGCTGCAAGAAACTTTAGTTGAGAGCGAACCGAACGAACGGTGGCGGCGATTGATCGCGTGGGAAAAAGCGCCCGCCGCGCGAATCGCTCATCCGAGGGAAGATCATTTGATCCCGCTTATGGTTGCGGTCGGCGCGGCGGAAAGCGAAAAGGGAGAAACCGTTTATCACGAAGACGATTTTATGGGCGGCCTTTCGGTGTCGAGTTTCCGGTTCGGATAATGAGTTTCGGTCATCTCGCGGCGTTTTTCGGGGCTTCGGTTCTATTGGCGGTCGCTCCGGGGCCGGATAACTTCTTCGTCTTATCGCAATCGATTATCCAAGGGGCTCGTGCTGGGCTTGTCATTACGCTCGGACTTTGCAGCGGGCTATTGGTTCACACGCTGGCGGTCGTTTTGGGGGTGGCAACGCTCTTTCAAACCTCGCCGAAGGCTTTTACGGTTTTGAAATTTCTCGGGGGCGCGTATTTGCTTTATCTGGGATGGGCTTCGTTTCGTTCCGCCCGGAAGTCGACCTCGATTTCGTCGGAGCGAGAGCCGATTCCGCTAAGGAGCCTTTACTTTCGCGGCGTCATCATGAACGTAACGAACCCCAAGGTCTTGCTCTTCTTCTTAGCGTTTCTTCCGCAATTCGTTGACGCGTCTCTCGGACAAGTAGGGGTGCAGCTGGCGGTATGGGGACTCGTCTTCATTGTCGCGACGATCTTGGTTTTTTCTATCGTCGCGCTCGCGGCCGGCTGGATTGGAACGCGCCTCACAAGGTCGGAGAACGCTTTGAAAACTATGAGTTATATGACCGCCCTTATCTTCGTTGGTTTGGCGGCACGGTTGATCCTAGGGTAGCATCCGATTTTTTCAGTGGTTCAAATGGGAGTCTTACAGCGCTCGTAATGGCTTGCGCCTGACATTCAAAACGAAGGTTTCCATCGGTTTCGGCTCTCAGGATGGCTGAAAAGTGCGACGAGGCGATCGAGTTAAAAAGTTTAAGGCACGTCGGTCAGTGCTGAGATGAAAAGAGGCAAGGACGAGCGTCCTTGCCTTCCTATTTTGCTACAGACAAAAGATTTGACCGATGATGTGGCAATCCCCGCCGTTTTTGTCGTATTCACGGCAAGAATAGCTTAGGGAGGGCAATCCTAAAGCGGATTGGGCCGAAGCGCTTCCCGAGCGGATGGACGTATTGCCGGCTTGGCAAAGTCCATCGTTAACGTTATCGGAAGCTCTCTGCACCGAGACCTCGTTCAACGGAACCGTGTTCAGAAACGAGGCAGGCACCCGGCCTTGTTCCAGATTGCAGGCCGCGCGCACGCGGATGATCTTCTGTCCGGAATCGCAGCGGACCGTGCCCTGGCAGCCCTTATTGGAATCTGTGATTTGGCATTCAAAGGTCTTGGTCTTAATCGTCACCGCCTGGCAGCTGGCTTTAGCCGACGTCAGGAGGCCATCGTTACAAGTGTACTTGGTTTCTTTGCAGGTAATAGAACCATTTGACGAAAAAATTTGTGTCGACTGCCCATGTAACAACAGTTCGGACGGGTAGGCGGATTTGAGGTAACAGCCCGAAGGCCGTTTTTTTTCTGCGGAAACGGTTTCGTTTTCCAGAATGTAGTTGGGGGACTCGTTCACCCGCACGATTTTATCAACGGAATGTTTATGGAACTGGTTTTGGGCGATCACATTATGGCGAGCTAGATCCTTGTCGTTCACGCTGCTGCCGAACGGGTAGCCGGCGTCGGCGTTGCAGTAGGTGCGATTGCCGTTCCGGGAAGCTACCCAAATCGCGGGGTTACTGCCGTTATAGTTATTGTAATAGAAGATGTTATTGATGATGTGATTATGGCTCGGCGTCTGATGGCGAACCGTTCCGCCTTCTCCGCAGTTGCGGTAAAGGTAGAGGCCGCCTTTATCCAGCGAGGAAAAACGGTTGCCGATAATTTTATTGTGGGCCGAACCGTCGATGGCAACCATTTCCCGCGATGTTTTTGTGTGGATGTAGTTGTTCTTGATCAGGTTGTAGCCGCTCTCGGCGTCCAAGTAGACCGCGACACTCGACGACTGGCCGTTAATAACCGAATTGGTCAACGTCACGTAAGTTACACCCGGAGAAATATAGAACGGAATACGCGAATGTCCCGTGATTGTCATTTGATCCAAAGTGATGCGTGTGGGGGCGGCGTTTTGCGCTCGTTGGGTATGCCCTTCATCCAAGACGGAAGAAGCTCGGAGATCCGCTCCCTCTCCGTTGGTTGACATTCCGTAAATGCGTACGGAGCCATGAACCGTACAGTTTTTAATGGTGATGTCCGTCGGCCGCGACCAGGATACGATCCCGTTTTTCTGCACTTTTTGAGAACGAACCTCGATCATATCTTTGCCGTAATTCAGGCCGGTTCCGTCCAGAATAGCGCCATTGCAATCGAAATAGGCTCCACTTGCCTCAGTCCCACGGAATATCAGGCGTTTTGTAATTACTTGTCCTCGAGGAAGGACCGCGGAACAGTTGACCAGGACAGTGCTCGCACTTTCAGTAGCGGGCGCTAAAATTTCGGCGAGCTTGCTTTGGCTGCAAGCTGCGGTGCCACCCGTACCGGCTAAGGCGGACTGGGCGAACGAGAGTAGAAGAAAACTTGCGGTCCAAACGCTGAACGTCGGCCAGTTGGAAGCGGAGTTCAGCATAACTTCCCCCCTTTGTGTGAGGCTTCTTTTCGGACGGGTTTCAGTAAAACTTACGAAGTGTCGATCGAATGAACGACTGTTGTGAATTTAGTCAGGCAGTGGGTCTCCATCATTAACGGGGGCAGTCAGGACTTTTGTTAAGATGTTTGTA
>CALBDW010000020.1 GCA_937927435.1 uncultured Bdellovibrionales bacterium | reverse complement strand
GTCGGAGCGATCGTAAGAAGAATCTCCTTCTCGGGCTCGATGGGGATGCCCATGATTGTTTCGTTCTCGTGTACACCCGTTCCGCGTCCGAATAAAAGAGTGCCGCCGCTGGCCCCCGCATCAATGGAAGCATCGAGCGCCCTATTTCCCCACCCCTTTCGCACGATCGAAACAATGAGAGAGATATTCATTTTCGTTCCACTCCTTTCCTCTTAGCTTGAAATCCATAGAAGAAGCCCAAAATCATGACCGAGATTACAGGCGCGAGGGCGATAAGCCCCATGAGCCCCAAGCCGCTGACAAGCGGATCGCGCCCCTCCATCGCCGTTGAAATCCCAAGTCCTAACGCGAGGAGAAACGTGTTCGCCATGGGCCCCGTCGCGACCCCTCCCGAATCGACCGCAATGGCGATGAAGGTTTGATCGGCGAAGAACAGGATCACAACCGCAAGAACGTAACCGGGCACGACGATGTAGCTTAGCGGAATATCGAAGACGATTCGCATGGCTCCCAAGCTCACGACCAGGCCGACACCGATACTAATAGTCGAAGTCACAGCCGCTTTGTGAATGGAACCGCCGGACGCCTCTTCGACTTGATCCGCAAGAATACGAACCGAAGGTTCACTCCATGCCGTTAAAAAACCGAGAACAAATCCGATCGGCGCCAAAATCCATTTCTGCGACAAAGCCCCAAGCGCCTCACCGATCAATTGCCCGAAGGGCATAAAGCCCACACGAACCCCCTGCAGAAAAAGCAAAAGACCCGAGGCCGCAATCAACGTGCCCTTCAACACGTTGGCGACATAATCCCGCGGCAGTTTGAGCCATAAGACTTGAAAGAAAAGAAAGAGTATTACGAGCGGCAGAACCGCCTCAATGACGCTCGAAAGCGTTTCAATCACTCCGGCTAAGAGTTCCGTCGCACCTAAAAGAATAAAGCCCCCATCAGCAAAATGATAATCACCGGTCCAATCGAACCGAAGCCGAGTATTCCAAAGCCATCCGTAAGCGCTGAGCGATTTGAAAGAACGGAACTTAAGCCGATCGCCATTGCTAGCACCACGGGCGCCGTGAGAGCCCCCGTCGTCACACTACCCGCATCATAAGACAAAGCGATGAGGCGCTCTGGTGCAAAGAGAGTGAGAGCCACCATCACGCCATAGGAGACGATCAAAAGGCGTGAGATCGGGAAACCGAGAATAATCCTGAGCATTCCCACAGCAGCGAAGACACCGACACCGATCCCGGTGAGATACAAAATCGAATGCTTTGTCACGGTCCCATTCGAAATTTCGCTCACCTTTTTCGCCAGGACCAAAACATCAGGCTCTGCGACTGTTGTGCTGAAGCTCAATAAAAACGGCGCAAAAAGAATAACGAACACAGAATTCCGCCGCGGAAGTTCTGCACCGATGAATTTTCCCATCGGCAGCACGCCGATATCGATGCCCAAGAAAAACAAGACCAGCCCCGCGACCGTCATCGCGGAGCCCACGAGAAACTGAAAAAACAGCTCTGTCGGTGCCCGCACCAAAGTGAATTGAAAGACGATCACCACGCCTATCAGAGGCGCGACGGATCTTAGAACTTCACAGAGTTTGTCTTTCACCAATGACGACATCGCTCAGATCCCGAAAAAAGACCTTACATGAGTCGCCTTGATTTTCTTTCCGAGGGTTTCTAAGAATCTCGCAGTTCTACTGACGTTCCAAGACGCCCCATAAAGCCCGGGACTCAAAAGCGATCCGCACGGAAGGGATAAGGATCGACATCAGGTGTTCTTCCTAAAGCGATATCGGCCACGAGCTTGCCCGTCCCGGTAGCCGATTGAAGTCCCAGCATTTGGTGCCCGGTCGCCAGAATGAGATTGGGATAGAGCGCGGTTCGCCCGATAATAGGCACGCCATCTGGCGTACACGGACGTAACCCTCGCCAAATCTCTTGGTAACGAATCGTCTCAGGGACATTCATGAACTCGCGAGCCCCGCGAACAATCGCCTCCACTCTCCGAGGCGTAATGCTTTCATCTTGGTTCACGAGTTCAAGAGTCCCCGCTAGGCGCAAAGTCCCATTGTTTCGCGGAGTCACGGCCACTTTCTTCTCCACAAGCATCATCGGCCGCTGCGGGTTCGGCGAAAGCGGATCCGTGATGACTGCGTAGCCCTTTCCTCCCAAAACCGGAATCCTCAAGCCCAAACTCTGCCCGATTCGAAGTGACCAAGAGCCCGTCGCAAGCACGAACTGATCGGCTTCAAAACTCCCTCGCGTCGTTCGCACCCGAGCGACACCTTGAGGACCCCGCTCAAAATCAATCACTTCCGTCTTTGGAAGAATATTCGCTCCCCGCTTTTGCGCCTCGTGCGCCAGGGTCTGAGCCACCTGTAGCGGCTCGGCGTGCGCCTCTTCATTAAAGAAAACGCCGCCTTTCACCCGCTTCGTGATCGCCGGTTCAAACGCTCGCACCTCTTCCTCGTTCATAAGACGCCCGGGAACTCCGTGCACGGCGACAAGCTCCATCTCGGTACGCGCGTAATCGAGCCCCTCTTTCGACTGCGCGACCAGAAGAAGCCCCTTTTGCTCAAAGGCGAAAGGCATATCCGTGGCCTGCGCGAGTTGCTTATAGAGCTCTAAACTCTGCTTTGAGATTTGCGTCAGCGCCGCCACAGAAGCGAGAGCCTGTTTGCGGTTCATCGATCGGAGAAAGCGAAGGAGCCATCCCGCGAGCGTTGGGCTGAACTCGGGCTTAATATAGAGTGGACTATCAGGATCCGTGAGCCAGCCCAGCGCTTTAAAGAGCATTCCCGGCATCGGAAGAGGCATGGCAAAGCACGGAGTGATCCAACCCGCGTTCCCATAGGAACACCCATAACCGGGCGCCGATTTATCGATCACGACGACATTCGCGCCCGCTCGGCTCAGTTCATAGGCGGAAGCGAGACCGATCACACCCGCTCCGATAATCAAAACGTCCGCTTTAATGGGAGCTAACGCATTCAATTCCATGCGAGTCGTATATTAGGGGCGTTTTAAAGAAGTTCAAGTTCAATCCAGATCGCGTAGTTTTTCTCTCTGGTCTTTAACCAGAAAGCTTTCGCCGAATTTCTCGGACATTTTGAGATTGGCTTTTGAAAAACGTTGCAGCGATTTTTCGAAAGCTTCCAGCGGCTATCTGGCACTCGGCTAGGGCCACTAAATTTTCTTTCCTCCCCTAAATCGTGAATGCGCAAACTTGACTAACACGATCACAGCGGAGGGTCGCCTTTCCTTGCTCCAATTCGCGAACGAAGCGTAAACCCGCGCCCTCCCGCTCGATGCGTTCCGCTCACATGAGTTTGAGGCGCTTTCTTCGTTCTTTTACAAACTCAGGCAAAGTTGACGCCACAGCCACCGACACTGTAATTCGTCATGTACTATACCCGAAAGGGTCTAAAATCACCCCAGTGCTCTCAATTTTACGTCCAAACGGAATTAATCGCGCGCATCCGATAGCTCAAAACGAAAGAGGCAACAAACGCCCCAGAAACACCATGCCGAGCCCAACCGCGACGTTGGCGCCGACATTCAGAAATGCGAGCGAATAGTTCTCGTGACGCAAAAGATTGAGAGTCTCAAGCCCAAAAGCAGAAAATGTCGTGAAGGCCCCCAAGAAACCGACTGAACCAATTAAGTAAAGATGGCGATGGTAAGGAATCGCACGCTCAATAAGAGCCGCGATGACTCCTATTAGAAAACATCCGAACACGTTCACGGTGAAAGTCGCCCATGGGAACGACGTCAAATTCCGAGCGGAAAAATAAAAGTACACCAAATAACGGGCAATCGCACCGAGAAATCCGCTGACTCCAATTACCAAAAGATCGAGAACCATGCCGCCATTTCAGCCGTTCTCTTATGTTTTGGCAATCAGCAATTCTTCACCGGTCGAAGGCTTTAACCCATCGGACCTGCCGGCAAAATAACGAGGCGTCAGGTCCGACGTTGAAAGATACTCGGCTTCTTTAAAGCCGGCTTCAAGCGCCAGCCTCAACATCTCATCCGGCGAGAAGAAACTAATGAAAGGCGTTCCCGACCGCTGGGCTCCTTTGAGCGACATTTCATAGCCTGGCTTATCTTCCGGCGCGACCATATCAAGCGGCAGCATAAAGGTCATGATAAACTTCGAATCCGGCGCCAGCTTCGCTGCCTGCGAGAGCGTGTCTTTAATCGCATCCAAGGTGAGGTACATGCTAACACCCATCGAGGTCACAATCGCCGGCGCGTTCGAATCAAAACCGGCCGCAATCAGCTGATCCCACCAAGATGTGCGGCTTTCGAAGTTTGTCGGAACGAAATGCAACCATTCAGGAATCGAATAGCCCGTCTCACGAAGCCGCTTCTTTTTCCACTCCTGCGTTTCCGGCTTATCGACTTCGAAAACTTGAAACTTCGATGCCAGCTCTGGCTTCCGCTGCGCAAAAGTGTCAAGTCCTGCTCCGAGAATCACATACTGCTTCACGCCCTGCGCGCACTCTTCTTCCAATAAATCTTCAACAAAGCGCGCCCGGGCCAGAATCGAAGCCCGGAACTTACTCGTCCCCTGCGGATGCATATCCGGCCGCTCCCGCCAACCATCCTCGGGCGCCACCAGCTTCAGCCCCACTTCGTCTTCAAACACATGAGGCTGCGGATCGACCATCACATGCAAAGCCCGCCACAACGCCACTCGAACCGCAGTACTATCGGGGATGTTGTCCTGCGAATTTTCTTGCATAGTCTTTACCTTCTTCACAGCCAGACTTTTTTCTTACGCATCTGACATATCACAACTTAAGTAGGATGTCTACTTGCTCACAGTGTGAGCGATTATTTCTCAACACCTGTTACCGAGGTCTCTTACTTTCCTATTTCTAGTGATCCTGTCTCAGTACCAGCTAAAGATCCGCATTGACATTTCAGAATTTATCGAACTTTGACCAAGATCAGCTCGTTTTACTTATCTGAGCACCCAACTATTAAACCGTTTTTATTTTGTCGTCAGGCATTGAGAGAACTCGCAGGCCGAAACAAGATCAATTGCGCTCACAGTGTGAGCGCAATTGAGTAAACCTCAGAAATTTGCCGTCCAGTTTCGAGATGAAAAACTAGTTTTTTCTCTACCGCTCTTGTGGGCGGCGCGAACACATCCTTACACTGATTTCGTTCGTTCACATTTCACTTTCGATTTTTTCGAAAACCCATGAGGAGGAACGTTTATGAATAAAAAGCTAGTGACACTCATAGCCGCTACGATTTACGTAGCTGGCTGCTCGTCCGAAAACAGCTCGCCGGCAAACTCCGTAGACGGCGGCAAAGCAACAAAGCCGGCAACAATTCTCGCTGAACTCTCAGCGAAGACACAAACCGCTGGCGAAGCTATTGGCAACGCTGTTCTTAAGGAACAAGTTGGAACCTCTAGTCTCTTTACTAAGCTCCTGAAGGCCGGCGGCCCGATCGCTCTGAACTCCCGCGCCGACGGGTACTGCAACGATGACGGTCAGCCCTACGCTGTTGACCTCGAAACCTACACGCCTATTATGGAGGTCGGAAGCGACTGCGCTTCGAACCACGGCTCCGATAATGGCCAGGGCGAATGCATCATGAGCGAGTCCCACCGCGAATTCGCGGGCAATAGCGCTTTTTGCTTGCTCTCGAAAGACACTGGCAACTCGAGCTCAGTTCTGGGCACATTCACACAATTAAAGAGCATCATGTGTGCTTTCGAAAAAGCGAATGTTACTTGGCATACATCTAAGCCGAGTGCGCCTCAAGCCGCTAAACTCTCATTTGATAAAGATTGCTTTGATGAAGTCTCTCTAAGCCATATTTGTGGCAATCCCAATGGATGCTCGCCTGAAGCTAACGTGATGGCGTATCTGAATCCGGACAACTACTACAACGCACGCGTTTCCATGCAAATTGAAATAAAAGACAAAACGATTCAGTATGACGCCAAAATCAAAACGGATAATAACATCACCGAAATCGCTGTTAGCTCACAAGGTAACAACGGTGAAGGTCAATACGACGCTTATGCCGTTAGATATGACGCCGCAAAGAATGCCTATACTTTCGAAGGCCGTTTCGATCGAATCGACCTTGTCGAGGGCGATGGAAATGGTGGCTGGAGCCGCCACGTCCGCATTTATGCTGACCTAAACACCGATCAACACGTCATGCCTGAACAAATTGAGTTCGCTTACTCGAACCTCTTTAAACACAATTCCTCCGACCCTAACGCTAACAAGGGTTACGTATCTACCCTCGCGACTTTGACGGGCTCGATGACAGATGGCCCGCAAGCATTGAAAGCTAACGTGTACTTCAAGGCGGCGTATAAACAAGACAACCCAGATGCTCAAGACTGGCAAGATCGCCTGGCGAGCGCTATTAAGCCTCTTGCTGACGATGACGATGACTTTATTGCCGAGCAATATGATGCTTGTTACACCCACAAAAACTCTGAGAATGATCCTTGTGATGACATTATACCCATAACAATCCCAACGAACGTCGCTCTTGCGTTCTACCTGCCGGGCAGTGAGACTTACCGCAAGCAGGTGGCTGATCCTGAAGATCCGTC
>CALBDW010000019.1 GCA_937927435.1 uncultured Bdellovibrionales bacterium | reverse complement strand
AGCAAACTTTCCCTCGAATCCGCGAACACATTGACTCCGGGTGCTCCTCTAAAGAAACTCGGTCGCCGAGTCTTTCGTTAACGGGAGATGGTATGCCGATTCATGGATACGAATGCCAGAAGTGCAAGAAGGAATATGAAGTACTCTATTTAACCCATTCGGACGTCGAAAAAGACGAGCCGAATGAGAAATGCCCTGATTGCGGTTCAACCGAGAAGAAACGCCTGATTCCTAAGAACACGTCCTTCCAGCTGAAAGGGAAAGGCTGGTTCAAAGACGGTTATTGACCGCCGCGCGGGCTTCTGCCCGCGCCACCTTTGCCCTGGCCCACATCTTGCTCAAACCTCTTGCGGGAGCCCGGGAACGTCTTCGAACCGGGCTTTAGGGAGTTGGAAGCAAACTTTTTTCATTGCCGAACTCAATTATCGGCACCTTCAAGGGGTTCGGGAGCTCATGAAAACAAGAGTCGTCACCGCTCTTATCGCACTCATCGTTGGAGGATGCGGTCCCGGCGTGCGCGACAGCACGCAGACTCTCCAAGAACCGAAGCCGACCGTCGAGCCACCGATTCGCAGTGAGGCCACTGACGGGCCTTCATCCTTAGTGGATGGCGGCCAACCGGGACTTGTGGTGATCAACGGCGTTTTAGACGAGAGAATAAAAGTCGAGCAAAAAGGCGGACGAAACTTGGATGGAACGGACACTCCCGTTTCCGACGCCCTCAAAGCTGTTTTTTCGACCGACACAAGCCGCCTCGATCTCAGCGACGTTGTGGCTTCCCGAAACTACATCAACATTGGCTGCGAAACACTCTCTGGTGCGGAAACCGCCAACCTGTCTGAGCAAACCAGCGCGGAATCGCGCGACCGCGTTCTTTATCTCAACGCGAAGAAGATTTTCATCTGCGGATCGCGCATGTTCAATAAATCGCTCCACTTCGTGAATTTAAAAGGCGATGAGATCGTTTTGAAAGCAGTGACTCTCACGATCGAGCCCGTGACGACGGGCTTGAGCTTAAGCGCCCGCCGGTTGATCCTCGAGGGGGAAAACCTCATCGAGACTCGAGGCCCGAGGTCGTCCGAACCCCTCGAGCCCGGTCCCTCGCTCCACTTGAATGTGACCGAAGAGATTCAAGGGGAGGGCACCCTCATTCTCCGCACGATCGGCGGAGATCGCGTGACTGAAAACCGTTAAGACGGCCGCGAGCGGCGCCCTGCCGAGCGCCGACCGTGTCACTTTACGAATCAGTAAAGAGGATTCCACGCGTCGCAGCGCTTGGCTTGTTCTGCGAACTGAACCAAATAAAGGTTGCGGATCAAGAACGGATTCGGCCCCCTGCCCCAGCGTTCGTCCGTCGCCTGTTGCTCCAAGATGCGTTGCCGAATAACCGCCAAATCAATACAGCTCAGTTTCATCAGCTTTTCGGTATCGAAATCTTCCGTGTCGGCGCAGCCGATATTCGCATGCTCATAGCAGAGCATTCTGTCGAACGCTTGCGCGCTCCCCGCCATAAAGACGATCATCAAAGCAATGAACGCTTTTCTTGCCAACATCCCCTTTTCCTCCCTAGGTCTAAACGGACATGGCCTCTATCACGCACACTTGGCGATTTGTACAAATCATTTCAACACCCGCCTCCATCGTAAATCTTTCAAGCCTGTGACAGCCGGCCTCGCTTCGCAGCTTCCGCATTTCTTCACCCTCGGCCCTCCTTAACTGTCCTGCTTCCGGTTTCGCCGCCCGCGTCCGCCCTCGATAAGATGAACCGGAACGCCCGGCGACGGACCGCCGAGAGGAGGACTCATGGCAATCAACGACAGCTTGCTCAATACGCTTCAGAGTTACATTGGCCCCGGTTTCATTAATCGCGTCAGCAAAATGACGGGACTGCCACCGGACACGATCAAAGCCGGTATTAACTCCATCCTGCCGGCGCTTTTGATGGGAATCGTCAATAAGGGCTCGAACGTCGCCGGTGCGCAGGCGCTCTTGAATATGATCCGCCAAGGAGGATTTGACTCGCGCGCACCTGATGAGGCCATCCGCGAATTCGAAGGCGAACAAACGACGGTTCCTCTACAAAGAGGCAACGATATCGTTCGCAATATCTTTGGCAATCATCTGGACACAATCGCCGAAAGACTGAGCCGCGCATCGGGCTTGCCGAGTTCCGGCATCACCAAGGTTCTGAGCATGCTGGCACCGCTGGCGATGACGGTCCTCGGGTCGCGCGTCAAGAAAGGCAGCTTCAACGCTTCGTCACTCATGGGTTTTCTTTCGAGCCAACAACCGTCGCTCGCCAAACTCGTTCCGGCCGACGTGATCCCGAAACCGGAAGTCGCCGGCGGTGTGCTTGATCGGGTGCGCGAGTCGTCGGGCGTCCACTACGGCGAACGAAGAGGCGTTTCATGGATGACGATGGGACTCCTCGCCCTTCTCGCCTTGGGCGGCTATTTGCTGACGAGAGGCCCGGGCGACAGAATGATCGCTCCGACCGACATGGAAGAGACGGTGCAAGCCCAGCCTCAAGCCTTAAGTGATGTGGCAACGCCCGCAAGCGAACTCGACGCGTTTCTCGCCGCCGGAGACGGCACGAATCTACCGCAACGCTTTCAGTTCGAAGAACTGACCTTCGAAACAGCGACAACGAACCTGGTTTCTGGTTCCGAAGCTGAACTCGACAGGATCGCTGCAACTCTGAATCAATACCCAGGTGTCAATGTCCGCATCGAGGGTTTCACCGACAGCACCGGCAACCCTGAGTTCAACATGGCTCTTTCACTCGCGAGAGCCAACAAAGTGAAGGAGGAACTGGTCACGCGTGGTGTGGACGCCAACCGCCTTGAAACCGTCGGACGAGGCGCCGCGAACCCTGTCGCCCCGAACGACACGGAAGAGAATCGGGCGAAAAACCGCCGCATCGAACTCATTGTCGTGGATATGTAAAAACGACGCGGTCTCCCCCTTTTAAGGGAGACCGCTCTTCCCACCTTACACCTTCAACAGAGACTGGGTCCAACGGTTGATTGCCGACAGAGCAGAGTCTTCGACTTTCGAGAACGCGACACCGTAACGCTTGTGCTCCTCGCTCCAGACGATACGGCCTTCGACTTCGATTTCGTCGCGACCATCCGGGCTGCGGATCTTCATGGTCACAATACCGCCTTTTTCAAGCCATGCGTCCGTATTGAGCTGGACACCACCCAGCGAGATCGTGCTCACGTGTCCGACAAGTTCTCTGTCGCCGACTCTGACTCGGACGGACGAATCGATTTGGTAGCGTGTATGCCGACGCTGACATTTTCCGCTGCGCTGCCTGAGCGCGAAGCTGAGCAATACGGGCGCAACCATAACCAAGAGCAATCCGAAGAACGCGAGATTCTTCTGAGGACCACTCAGACCACCACCGTCGTTCGCGTCGTACAGAGCCTTGACCAAACCGCACCCGCCCAGTTCGGCGCTGACTTCTGTCGAACTGCTCGGAGCGCGCAACGAAGCAAGATCATATGCAGGGAGCGTGCTATCGACGGTCGCGGATTTCGCGGCGATCAGCGAGTGGTAAACATTCAGCCTCGAGCGGGTGACCGTCTTATTCATCAAGCTCGAAACCGGTTGAGCACCGTTGAAAATCAGCTGGCGCACTTGATAGCCGTTCATTGCAGGCTGCTCGCGCACGATCAAAGCGGCAAGTCCCGAAACAAACGGCGTAGCCATTGAAGTCCCGGACAGGGCGGCAAACGTGTTGCGCGGATAAGTGCTGAAAATCTTCACGCCCGGTGCCCCCATGTGAACCGTCTGGGCGCCGTAGTTCGAGAACGACGCCAAAGCGTCCAAATCAGATGTCGCCGCCACCGAAATCACGTTCGGAACGTTGTAGTTAGCCGGATACGTCGGCCTCAAATCGTTGTTGTTTGACGAGTTCCCCGCCGCCGCGACGAAGATGCGGCCTTTTTGATAGCTGTAAGCGATCGCTTCGAGAAGAGCATTACTGAAGCCGCCGCCCCCCCAGGAGTTGCTGAGAACTTTGGCGCCATTGTTGACGGCGTAGTAAATCGCCTGGATGGCCGCCGAAGTCGTACCGGAACCGTTTTTATCGAGGAACTTCAGCGGCATAATGCGAATTTGCGCCGGGGCGAGCGGAGTCGTTTTTATGTCTTGTGTTGTACCGAGAATGATGCCGGCGACATGCGTGCCATGCCCCTCGTCGTCGGTCGGATCCGCGTTATTGGCCACGAAGTTCCACCCGTGAACATCGTCGACGAAACCGTTGCCGTCGTCATCGATTCCATTCCCGGGAATTTCCCCTGGATTGGTCCAGATCGCTCCGCTTTGAACGAACACATCGTGATTCAAATCCACGCCGGTATCAATGACGGCGACGATCGGAGGCTCCTTGTCATACGACATTTCATCCCACGCGTCCCCGAGACCGATGGGCGCTGAAGTCTGACCGTTCGGGTTCTGCCCCCCATGTGAAAGCTCGCGGAACTCAGCCATCGAGAGAACCGGCCCTTCCGGCGATCCCAAACTGAAGTTCCGAACTATGTAGTTCGGTTCCGCGTATTCAACCTCGGGGTCCTGCTGAAGTTCAGCGATCATCGCTTCAACGGACTGGCCAGGCTTCAAGGCGAAGTGGTGGAGGTTAAGCCCGCTCCAAGACCCTTTGAGCGTCATTGATTTCTCCGCCACCGCTTTTCCCAAGAATGCCCGGGACGAGAGCGTTTTGGCCTTACCCTTCAGTTTGACGATGACTTCGCCTGGAACATATTCGCGAGTCTGTTGAGCCTGCGCCAATCCGGCCGCGACGAGGATTGAAATGGCAATAATTCCATTTCGCGAAAACAGTCCTAAAAGACGAATCTCGCCCACGGGTAAATGCCTCCGGTTTAGAGGAAAAGCCGACACGGACCCCTACCGAAGTCCGACAGCAAACTCTTCGGACCAAGGACGTGAGAAGTTAAACCGTTGGCATGGGCAATTAGACAAATTTTCCGTTAAGGAAGCCGGACCGTCTCATACTGAGACGGCGACCGAACTTTTATAACGGCAAGGAGGCGGGACGACTGGAATGTCTATATAATGTCGCCCCGATTCATGGACACCTATTCGTCGAACAGACCGCCGCTAAACGCGGGATTGATCGCGATCCGGGCAGACTTGCGCAAGTCCATAAACCAAGAACGGACGGCATCGTCTCCGCGCTGGTCGGCTAGCAGCAAATCCATCGCTGCATCGGGAACTTCATTCTTCTTCCCGGTCGGCACCTCTTTGTAACGGACAAGGTAAGCGCGAGCCCCTTCGCGCACCAAGTTCGCAGGCAGCGGCTTCTCTTTTTTCAGTTGGAACGCGATCCGGGCAACTTCGTCGTTCGAACCGATTTTGGGAACCGTTTCGGCGTCAATGCTGAACGGGCCCGTCTCTTGCCACTTCAACTTATGCTTCGCCACGAAGCTCTGGACCGCCCCCGCGTCACCGCTGCGTAAAGCGTCCTGGAGCTTGCTGAGTTCTTCCTGCGAGCGCTCTCGAGCAATCAAGGTCGCAGCAATTTCCTCACGCACCTCATCGAGCGCCGATTCCTTAGCCGCCTTTTTCTCCAAAAGCTGGATCAGGTGATACCCATAAGCCGTCTTCACCGGCTTACTGATCTCATTGGCCGTGAGCGAGAACGCGACCTCTTCAAATTCGGGAACCATCCGTCCCCGCGGAAAGAAGTCGATCAGGCCACCGTTCTCCTTCGATCCCGGATCCTCGCTGTGTTCTTTCGCCAGTTGCGCAAAGTTTTTCGCGTTAGCGCGCTTCGCCAAGTCTTCAATTTTCGTTAAGGCCGCTTGCTCGGATGCCGGGTCGGAGGGGTTCGTGCGAATGAGAATGTGACGCACCTTCACTTGTTCCGGTGAGGAGAAGACATCTCTATTGCTTTCGTAGTAGTCTTTCACTTTCTCCTCGGAGCCCGCTTGCGCCAAAAAAGCCTTGATATCAGCTTTCGAAATCGATTCCGGAATCACTAGCGATTCTGTAGAGATAGAAATAAAATCTAGATTCGCCTTTATGTCTTTTAATGCTTTCAGCTTTTCGCCTTCTACGTGGAACGGAATAAGAGCCGACCGGAACATGCGGATCGTGCGCGCATACGCTTGCTCACGGCGAATCTCATCTTCAAATTCCGCTGGAGTTTTGCGGACTGAGCTCAAATAGTTCATGTAATACTCACGCCGGAACCGCCCTTCCTCGTGAAAAGCGGGAATACTCGTAATGACTTCACGAACCTCGGCGTCAGAAGTCCAAATGCGCTCCTTGGACGCCGCTTGAGCCACCAACTCACCCTGAACAAGCTGGTTGATCGCCTGACTTTGCAGTAAGCGCCGTCCCATTTCCCCTAAACCTTCAAACTGCTGAAACCGGGGGTCCCGCTGCAGACGGTCAACCATATCGAAATACTGCGCCTGCGAAATCGCCGCATCGTTCACGGTCGCCACAGCGCCACCCTGACCGAACAAACGATCATTGGGAGTCAATCCCCAAAGCGCGAAAACCAGAATGATCGCGCCGAAGATCAACCAAGCCGAGGCGTACCGCACGACGCCCTTGCGATTGTGCTTCAAGTTGTACCTAAGCGACTCAAACATCTCGCGGCCTCCTTCAAGTTCGCCGGCTTCACCATCTTGAGGTGGAATTCGCAGTGAAGCCAGTTTTATGAGAATTTTCAAGGAGATTTGTTGGAAACATCAACCGTCTTTGCTACCGTTTTTCTACATCAGACATTCTCTGTGAAGGACGGCTCGAATTGAACTTCTTTGCGTTCGACATCCGAAAAGCGTTGATCATCGTGATCGTGATTGCGCTTCCATTACTTTCGATCAACATGAAGCGCAATCCGGACGAGGACCCGTGGTACAAAAAGCCGTTTAGTGCGGCAGTCAGCCTCATTCAAGGCGGATACTCGACATTCACCAGCGGGGTCCGCGGCACAACCTCGCTTTACCTCAAGCTGATCGGCATCAAGAAAGCCAATTTGGCGCTGCAGAAAGAAAATGAAGAGCTTCGCGCCCAGCTCGGTGCTTTAACGGAGCTCAAACTCGAAAACGAACGACTGACGAAACTCCTCGACTTTAAACGGAGCACAAGCATGGAACTGCTCGCCGCCAAGGTCATCGCCCGGGACCTTTCGCTGGACCATGCTTCCATCCGCATCAACCGCGGCACGCGGCACGGACTCAAAAAACTCCAAGGGGTGATCACCGTCGAAGGAGTCGTCGGCTATGTCTGGAAAACGGAAACAGATTCGTCCCAGGTCGTGGTCTTGACCGATCGCTCAGCCGCCATCGACGCCCTCGTGCAAAGAACGCGGGCTCGTGGTTTGGTGAGCGGCAAGAATCTCACAACCTGCCGGCTCCGGTATCTTGAACGTGCCGACGACGTCGCACCCGGAGACATGATCGTCACGAGTGGCCTGAATGGTTACTTCCCCAAAGGCTTTCCGATCGGCAAACTGACCAGCGTGCGTAAGACCGACTTCGGCATCAGTCAAGAAGCCGAACTCCAGCCGGTCGTGAACCCCGCCAACCTCGAAGAGGTCTTCGTGGTCCTGAATTCCGGGCAAGAGGACTTCAGCGACCGTTTCGGCAGTTCAGACTTCGGTCCGCCGCTTCTTTCGAAGGCCAACCCGCTACCGGAAGGAAACGGGGAAGCCAAACCGGAAAGTCAGGATAAACCGGGCGAGGGCAGGTAATGAAAGAACGCCTCCTCCTTGCGACCAATTTGTCGCTGTTTACGCTCGCCGCGCTCGTACTTGGATCGCTGCAAACCGCCCTTTGGTTTCAAATCTTCGGATACTTCCCCGGCCCGGCGCTGTGGATTCCGTGCCTGATCCACGTCGCGCTTCACCGCTCGACTTTAGAGGCCGCGGTTTTCGCCTACCTTTGCGCGTTCGTGCTCTCAACAATGACGGCGATGCCCGAAGGCATCCTGATGATCGTGAACCTCGCGCTCGTGCTGAGCACCCAGCTCTTCAAACGTCGTTTTTACTGGGAAAGCTCGAGCTACTTGATGCTGACTTGCGGGCTCGCGGCGTTTCTCTTTAATATATACCACTGGGCAGCAACGTTTATCTTAAGTGACCATCCGCTGACGAGTCCCGCGATCATGGACTGGCTGATTGAAGCGTTGCTGACGCCGCTGGCGGCACCGCCTTTGTTTCCGTTGTTTGTGTGGATTGACAAAATCACCGGTCGTGAACCGACCACTGACGTGACCGCGCATATTTCATGAGCCAGTACTTAGACTCTGAGCAAGACGCCAAAGAATATTTGCCGCGATACCGGCTGCTCTACTCGCTCGTCGGGATCACCGTAGCGATTTTCTTCATGCGCCTATGGTACTTGCAGATCATCAACGGCGACGAACTCCGCCAATATTCGGAGCAAAACTCCATTAAAGAAACGAAAATTTACGCGCCCCGCGGAATCATTTACGACCGCAACGGTGAAGTTCTCGTTGAAAACTTGCCCGGCTTTGAAGCCACGATTTTACCCCAATATGTTTCCGATCTGGAGGCGACCGCTGAAGTCGTTGCGAAAGCTCTCGGACTCTCTCCGCAGCACGTGCTCGCGACGGTGCAAAAATCCAAGCGCACGAACGGAAGATTCCGCCCGGTCAAAATCAAGGAAAATCTCACCCGGGACGAGATCTTCAACTTGGAAATCCTCAAGCAGGAGTATCCGGGGATCGAAATCAAAGAGAAAGTCGTGCGCCACTACCCGCTCCGGCAAAACGGTGCGCAGCTTTTCGGCTACGTGAGCGAAATTTCCAAGCGCCAGCTACAAATCCTCAACGAGAAGTACGAAGGAAAGATCAAGTTTTACCAAGGTGACCTCATCGGCAAGGCGGGACTCGAAGAAGTTCTCGACCTCTACCTGCGAGGAAAAGATGGTATCTCCATCCAGCAGGTCGACGTACACGGCCGTGAAGCCGTGACGAAAACCAATCTGCTCGGAGACATTTCGAGAATCACGCCCGCCATCCCCGGCCACAACGTGATTCTCACGCTCGACAAGGACATCCAGGAGGCGGCTTACAACGCCTTCAACCAGTACAGCAAAATCGGCGGCGCCGTCGCGATGAAATCGAACGGCGAAATTCTCGCGTGGGTCAGCGGACCATCGTTCGATCCCAATGAGTTCTCGACCGGGATTTCGGCGAAGCTCTGGTCCAAGCTGATCAATGACCCCGACCGTCCGTTGCGTAACAAAGTGATTCAAGACCACAACTCGCCCGGCTCGACACTTAAACCCCTCATCGCGATCGCGGCCCTCTCCGAGGGCATCATCACGCCGCACACGGTGATCCATTGCCCGGGCCAAATGCGCTTCGCCGGCCGCCCCTACCACGACTCCGTGAGAAACGGCCACGGCAATCTTGTGGTCACCCAGGCGATCGAGCGCTCCGCCAACGTCTTCTTCTACAAAATGGGGATCGCGCTCGGTATCGACCGCATGTTCCGTTACTGCGACGCTTTTAACATCGGTCGACGGACAGGAATCGAACTGCAAGGCGAGCGCGCGGGCCTCATGCCGAGCGCCGAGTGGAAGCTCGAGACAATCGGCGAAGAATGGCAGCCCGGCGAAAACCTTTCCGTGGCGATCGGCCAAGGCTTCGTCCTAACTACTCCCCTGCAAATGGCCGTCGCCTACAACGCCATCGGCACCAACGGTAAAGTCGTCAAACCGTTCGTCGTTAAAAAGATCCTGACCAACGACAACAAAGTCGTGAAAGAGTTCGAGCCGCAGATTATCCGCGACCTCGGTTCTCCGAACGATCTCTATATTAAGCCGGAAGTTTTCAAAACGGTGAAGGAAGGCCTGCGCATGGTGGTCAACGGCGAACGCGGCACAGCGCGCGGCTCGCGACTTCCATTCATCGAAATCGCCGGCAAAACCGGAACAAGCCAGGTCATGTCGTTTTCAGCCGACCAGATTTACGTGAAGTGCGAAACCCGGCCCAAACATCAACGGCACCACGGTTGGTTCATCGGTTACGCACCAGCCGACAATCCCGAAATCGCGTTCGGCATTTTGGCAGAACACACTTGCCACGGCTCGACCGGAGCCGCTCCCGTTGCCCGGGAAATCGTGCGCGCTTACGTGGCTAAATACCATCCCGAGTGGCTCACCCGCGACGTGCAGAAGAAAAACCGCAAAGAACCGACCGTTCCGGTTCAGGTCAATCTCGAAAGCGTCGACGACGATGAAAGGATTGATGTCGAATGATCACCGCCCAAGCATCCAAGCGGATCCAAGTTGAAAACCGCACATTCCTCCACCGCATCGACTGGAATTTCGCCGGGGTCATTCTCGCGCTGAACATCATTGGACTGATTAATCTCTACAGCGCAACCCATGGCCACGGCGACGTGGGCGCCAGCCGTCTTTTCATCGCGCAACTTTTCTGGCTTTTCACCGGCTGGACGATCTTCTTCGTCGTCACACTCATCGACTACCAGTTCTTTTTGCGTCTTTCGTATGTGATTTACGGTTTAAACCTCGCGGCGCTGATCGCGGTGATGTTCGTCGGAAAAGTGGCGCTCGGCGCACAACGGTGGCTCGATTTCGGCTTTTTCAGCTACCAGCCTTCGGAGTCCATGAAGGTCGCGTTGGTTTTGATACTCGCACGCGTCCTATCTAAGCGCTCGTATCCGGACGGAATGGGCTGGAAGGATCTGGCGCTCCCCCTTCTGGGACTCATTGGAGTACCGTTCATTATCACGGCGGAGCAGCCGGACTTGGGAACCGCGATGATGCTCTTTATCACCGGCGCGTCGATGCTCCTCTTCATCCGCATCAAGCCGAAGATTCTCGTCATCATCGGGATCACCCTGGCCCTGTGCGGAACCGCGGCATGGTTTTTTGCGCTTCGCGATTACCAGAAAGACCGCGTTTACACCTTCCTTGACCCAACTCGCGACCCTCGCGGCAAGGGCTATAACAGCATCCAGTCAAAAATCGCCGTCGGGTCCGGCAAAGTTGTGGGCAAAGGCTTCCGCAAAGGAACCCAGTCGCAGCTCGAATTCCTGCCCGAGCGCCATACGGACTTCATCTTCTCCGTTTTATCGGAAGAACACGGCTTCATCGGCAGCATGACGACCATCGGGCTCTTCGCGACGCTCTTCCTGCTTGGAATCCGCATCGCCTCGCAGGCAAAAGACAAAGGAGGCGCTCTCCTCGTCGTCGGGGTCCTCGGAATTTTATTCTGGCATCACTTCATCAATATCGCGATGGTGATCGGACTATTGCCCATCGTCGGGGTGCCTCTACCGCTTCTCTCGTACGGGGGCTCCAATATGCTTACGACGATGGCCGCTCTCGGGCTTGTCTCCAGTGTCTCTTACCGGAAGCACATGTTCTAATGTCAAACTGGCTCACCTTCGTGGGGATGAAAGGGCTGATTCCCCTAGGTGAAGGGCCACGCGTTGGCCAGAGTCTTGCTCGTCGCCCCAGGCGTGGCTCACGATTGCCCGTATTGC